>NZ_SMMB01000441.1 GCF_009711365.1 Xanthovirga aplysinae
TATCTTTTGAATATTTATTCCAATTCCATGCTGTTCCCAAAATAGAAGCGTCATTATTAAGCTGGATTTTCTTTTTCATCAACTGAGGTACCTCTAGAGCCAAAAGGGCTGCAGCCCTTTCCCTTAGAAATTGATTTTTAATACTTAAATAGGCCGGATTATAACTTTGAAGTTTTGTTTTCGCCATTTCATATTTAAAAACATCCCTAATTTGATTTATTCCTACTAAATCCTCCTGGGAAAGTACCTTTCTCAAAAATTTCTTAAATTCCTCCTTTATACCCTCCCTCTTTAATGATAAATCAACCTGAAAATAATCATGAATTTCATTAGGCAAAACCTCCTCTAACAAATTGATTGTGAGGGGAAATGCCTTTTCCATCAACTTTTTCTTCAAGGAAAAGGCATTAAGGTTTAGATCCGGTTTAGAAGAAAAATCCTGTTTACATCTATTTTTTAAGACGGGACTCAAAACTGAGGCAGTGTTCAATGGCTCAATATATTGAAGCAGGAAATAACCTATTCCAGCATTTCCCATAAATAGACTACTATCCTCCGTTTTTTCTACAGTAGAATACCCAGGTAAATACGGTTGATCATCCTTTTTTACTTTCAATAATCTTTCTACGATCGAGGTAACTCGATTTTGCTGATAATTTTCTTTGAGCAAGCGATGTGCTTCCAATAAAAGCATAGCATTTCCACCTGCCCCATGACAAAGGGTAAAAGAAGCCAAGTTTGCCGTCAAACTTTCCTCCTTTTCTAACGTCTTTTTTTCTGCTTTTAAATAATCATTCCTGTATTCTTCTTTTTCCAGAAGTTCCAAAGCTCTAAGCCTGGACAGACCAATACCAGGAGCCCCATGACACCAGGCTGTCATATCCCCTGGGGTTTCAAAGAAGTCGTAATTATTTGCCAAATAAGCAGCTTTGAATTGCTCGTTAGTTTCTTCATTATAATTCCCTTTCCTGAAATCCGGCCAATTTCCTATTTTTTCATTAAACAGGGAATTTTCATAAAAAAAGGCTTGTTCGGCCATCTGGTAAAAAGCTTTATTTTTAAAGTAATATCCCAACTCTAGAAAGACAAAACCAACACCTGCTGCCCCATGAGAAAAACCACAAAGTCCCTTAATACTTTTATCCGAACGGTCCCAATACAGACCATTCTCTCCATGATAAACATGGTCAATTAAGTGAGCTGTAAAAGTATTAATAGAATCCAACAACCAGTCTTCACCACTTGCCTGATGAAGGTGCATTAAAGCTAATAAAGCACCCGACGCCCCGTTAATAAATTCATTTAATGTATGCTCTTGTTCCAGAAAAATTTCACATCCCTTCGCAATTTTTAATGCCTTTTTCAAAAATGCTTTTTCTCCACTTACTTCCGCTAGTTGCACCAACATATAAGCAGCCCCAAGACGCCCTGTTAGAAAGGCGTAATAAGTAGTCTTATTTTTTGCACAATAATTGTCCACCCAATTAGCGCCATGAATTGCCGCTTCTAAATATTTATCATCCGATGTTTTCTTAAAAAGCTCAATTAGAAATAACACAATTCCGGAAACCCCAGAGTAAATCCCCTCCGATTTATGCCAGCCTACCTTTTTATCATTTAAGAACATTGTTTCCCAAGACCA
>NZ_SMMB01000538.1 GCF_009711365.1 Xanthovirga aplysinae
TTTTATGTGGTACAATATATAATTTTTAGTCCTATGTACTGTACTGTTTTTTAGGGTAAATATATGATTAATTTGGTTTTGATCCTGTTTGGACAGTTTACAAGAAAGGCAAGATTCGAAATTATTTGACATTAAAACTAAAACTAACTTCAATTTGTACGCCTAGATGAGTGTCACCCAAAGAATAAAAATTTTCCTAAGAATTGGATGAGGTGGATGTGAAAAAGCATTAAATATGAATTTAATCAGAGACTATAGTAAATAAATCCCTCTATATATTAATTTTTGTTTTTTATTTAAGTTTTGATGTTACTTTTTTAATGAATCCTACTGGTTGGTTTGTTTTATAAAAAATAGGTTTTGGTATTTTTAATAAAAGAAAAATTTATTAATAAGTTGATAATATATTCATTTAGATTATTTTTGCGGCCTATTTAAGAGGGCTGGTTTTATTGAGTGATTTATCTTTTTTGGAAATTTTCTTTAGTAAACTATCCAATAAAAGACATAATTGTTAAAGCTTTTTAGGCTTAAATAAAGGTGAATGGTTTATCCTTTTAATTTGACATTTTCCAAAAGTAAATAGATCAAAAAAAGAGTGATTACCATAAGGTTGATTGAAAGGGGAGTATTATACCGGAACCTTAGTTAGACAGGAAACCCCAAATAATTAAAATATAACAAATAAACGCTGTTAAAAAATTTATTATGAAAACAAATTCTCTTTTAGGAAGGTATGGTTTCAGTAAAAGTCGGACTATATTTTCTATCCTTTTTTTATTTTTAATCAATTTTGGAGCCCTGAAGGCTCAAAATGTAAAGGTGGCTGCGATTGGTGATTTTGGATTAGCCGGTGATGGGGAAAAGGCTGTGGCTGATCTTGTAAAGAGCTGGAATGTGGATGGGATTATTACTTTAGGAGATAATAATTATGAAGATGGTGAGGCATCCACCATCGATGAGAATGTCGGCCAGTACTATCATGAATTTATTGGATCTTATAAGGGTGAATATGGGGAAGGAGCCTCCTCAAATAAATTTTGGCCATCTTTGGGGAATCACGATTGGTATACCCCAAATGCCCAGCCTTATTTAGATTATTTTGAATTACCCAACAATGAAAGGTACTATGATTTTGAAATAGGAGATATCCATTTCTTTGTGGTAGATAGTGATCCTAATGAGCCAAGCGGGGTAACCTCCTCTTCCAGACAGGGAAGATGGTTGCAAAGGAGAATGGAAGCTTCTTCTGCCCAATGGAAGGTTGTTTACTTTCATCATGCGCCTTATTCTTCAGGAAGGCATGGTGGTGAAAGCGGAATGCAATGGCCTTTTAAAGAATGGGGTGCAACAGCTGTAATTGCTGCACACGATCACCATTATGAGCGTATTATCAAAGATGATTTTGTGTATTTTGTAAATGGATTGGGAGGAGCTTCAAGGTATTCTGTCCGTTCCCGTATTTCGGGGAGCCAGGTAGATTATGATGACAATGATGGAGCAATGTTGATAGAAGCATCTTCTTCAGAGATTGTATTTAAATTTATAAATGTTGAGGGCACTCAGATTGATTCCTATACCATTTCTTCAAACTCAGCGGCCACTGTGGCTAAAACAACTGCTATCGATAATGGTCTGGTACAGTCAGATTTTAAAGAAAATACAAAAGTAGTTCTGGCACCTAACCCTGCCCCAAAAGGCCAGTTTGATTTATCTGTTAATTTGGGGGAAGAAGAGTCGGTTAATTCTCTTCTACTAACGAATGTTGAGGGAGCTTTAGTTTGGGAAAAAGAAGTAAGTTTAAAAGGAAATAGTAAGGAGAGTTTTAACTTAAGCCATTTGCCAAGAGGTCTTTATTACCTCCAGTTGATTGGAAATAATTTTAAAATTACGGAGGAGCTTATAATCGAATAAGTTGGAAGGGGTTTTTTCCCATTTTATGTTTAGAGAGCCACACCCTAAGGTGTGGCTTTCTTTTTGGAATTTTTTCCCAGTTCAGGGATTGGCAATAGTTAAATCAAAAACCATTCTTTAAAATGAAGGTCTTTTCTTGCAATGGGGGATTATAGGGGTAATGAGTTGATTTGCCATTTACCCTTTTAAATAATTTGAAAATAAGCTGATACTACGTCAATTTATTATATTGTTGTTAGCGTTTACATGACCGTTCCCTATTTGGACGGCTATATTTAATTGGGGGTTATTTTT
>NZ_SMMB01000737.1 GCF_009711365.1 Xanthovirga aplysinae
ACAAAATCCGAAGCTCAGAAAGCACAGCAGCCAGCCGAGTCGTTATGTGCAAGTAAAAAAACAACATTGATGATAATTGAACATTTAGGGAAAAAACCAAATATTGATCAATCGGCTTATATTGCTCCTAATGCAACAATTTGTGGCGATGTGACTATTAGAAAAAATGCCCGAATAATGTTTGGTGCCCAAATCATAGCCGAAAGCAGTCCGATTGAAATCGGAGAAAACTGCATAATTCTGGAAAATGCCGTAATTAGAGGAACTCAGAACTTGCCAGTAAAAATTGGAGATAATTGCTTAGTAGGACCAAATTCACACCTTGCGGGGTGTATTATTGAAAACAATGTGTTTTTGGCAACAGGAGTTTCAATTTTTCATGGTGCGATTATTAAAAAAGGTTCAGAAATTAGGATTAATGGAGTGGTACATCTAAATACTTTGTTTCCCGAAAATGAAACTCTACCCATTGGTTGGGTTGCTGTTGGAAATCCCATGAAAATGTTTCCTCCTGATAAGCACGATGAGATTTGGGAACTACAAAAAGAGCTAAATTTCCCAAATTTGGTATATGGTATTCAAGTCCGAGAAAATCTAGAAGATATTAACAGGGTACTCTGTGAAAAAATGTCAAAAAGGTTAAGCGAACATAAATCTGACCGAATATTATGAGGAAAAAACCAACAGATAACAATGGCTAGCTGCCATGCTTTGTCAATGCGCAAAACCAAGCACTAAAAAGGGCAGCAGTCAACAGGGCTATTTCATGGAATAAACAGAAGGAGAACATTAATATCGCTATTGATAAAATTTCAGTCGTTTAATTATTAAATTAAATATCAAATTATTTTTAGCCAAATTCATCAAAAATCTATATCATGAAAAAAACAATCTTTCCCTTCTTGTTTCTCAGCTTTATTTGCTTGTTAGCCAATCAGGAAAGCAATGCTCAGGAGAAAAACATTGAAGCCAATGACAATACCTGGAAATCTCCTGATGAAGACATACTCAAAATTCTTCATGCACCGCAACTACCCCGAACGTCAATATCCCCTAAGGGAACACATATGTTGCTATCAGATCCTAATATCTACCCAACCTTGTCGGAGTTGGCAGGACCAATGCTTAAACTAGCGGGGATACGTGTTAATCCCAAAAACAATTATTACCATGGCAGACATGGTGGCACTTCCCCAAGAGTGCTTACTATTAAGGATGGGACAACCGTGGACCTGAATATTCCGGATGAAGCCGAAGTTATTTCTACTTATTGGACTGTCGATGGTCAACGCTTTGCTTTGTCCGTAGGATTTGAAGATCGGATTGAATTGTGGATGGGGGACATAAGTGGCCGTGTAGAAAAGGTGCCAAATATGATTCTTAATCCCTTAATGGATCAAGCCGTGAAATGGTTTCCAGACCAAGAAAAAATGTTAATCAGAAGAATTAATGATCGTGGTGCTGCTCCTCAAAAACCGGCGATGCCAAAAGGGCCTAAGATTTTAGAAGATGCCGGTGCCTCTGCTAGATCAACCTACGAAGCAAGAAACCTTCTTGAAACGGCCTACGATGATGAGTTGTTCAGCTATTACACCCAGTGTGAATTAGTTATTTACGACATTAAAACAAAACAAACACAGGTTATCGGACCTGCTGCCTCCTACATGTACGCAGGTATCTCTCCAGATGGGGATTACCTTTTAATAGAAAGATTGAAAGAGCCTTGGTCACATGAGGTAGCATGGTGGCGATTTGCCAATGACATTGAAGTATGGAATCTGAAAGGACAATTGGTAAAAACTATTGCCAATCAACCTGTTGCGAATGAGGTACCCATACATGGTGTGATTACCGGTCCTCGAAGTGTATCTTGGCAACCAACAGCTCCTCATACTTTGTATTGGAGAGAAGCATTAGACGGTGGAAATCCAGTGGCAGAAGCCGAGTTCAGAGACAAACTTATGCGGTGGGAAGCACCATTCAATGGTACGCCAGAAGAAGTTTTCAAAGCAGAACATCGTATCCAAGGAACCATGTGGGGGCAAACTGAGGGGATGTTAATGGTATATCAAAGGGAGCGTATGAAAAGGTGGCGTTATGTTTGGTTACTGGATGTTAACAAAGGTACTTCGAGACAATGGTTTGATTTGGATGAAGATGATCGCTACAATGATCCGGGCTTTCCCCTTTATACACAATTGGATAATGGTAAATACGTAATCAAAGTTGAAGATGGGGCCATGTATTTCCGTGGGAGTGGAGGCACCAAAGAAGGAGATCGTCCATTTGTTGATCGCAGAAATATTAAAACAGGAGATGTCGAAAGAATATTCAGATCTGCCAAGGACAAATATGAATACTTTGTTGGCTTTGCTGAGAAGTCTAACAGGTTCATCATGAGATCTGAGTCTTCTACTACTGTGCCTAATTATTACTTGGCAAAATTGGGGAAATCAATTAAAGCGGAAGCAGGTGAAGGAACTAGAGCTATCACTAAGCACCCTATTACAAAATTTGAAGATCCAAGTCCTGAGCTGCGCCAGATAGAAAACAAGATTGTCCGATACAAAAGAAATGATGGTGTTGAATTAAGTTTCCAATTGTTATTGCCTCCAGGATATAAAGAAGGAACCAGGGTGCCTACGGTTGTGTATGCCTATCCTTTGGAATATTCAGGCGCTAAAACAGCCGGGCAGGTTAGAGGTTCCTCCAATCGTTTTATGCGTATTTGGGGTGCGTCCCACAAATACTTTTTAATGCGGGGATACGCCGTACTGGATAATACCGCAATGCCAATGATTGGCGATCCTGAAACAGTATATGATACATTTGTTCCTCAATTGGTAGCTGATGCGGAAGCCGCTGTTGCAAAAGCTGTAGATATGGGGATCGCAGATCCGGATAGGATTGGTATCATTGGTCACAGCCATGGAGGTTTAATGGTTGCCAATTTATTGGCACACACCGATTTGTTTTCTGCGGGAATTGCACGGAGTGGTTCCTATAATAAAACAAACCAGCCATTTGGATTTCAGGGAGAACGCCGTTCACTTTTTGAAGCGACCCAATCCTATATTGACTGCTCTCCTACCTTCTTTGCCGACAAGGTTAATGAACCTATTTTGATTATTCACGGTGATGATGATTCCAATCCGGGGACACTTACTTTTCAGTCAGAGGTATTTTACGAAGCGGTAAGAGGTTCTGGGGGGACTGCCCGATTGGTCTTGTTACCGTTTGAAGATCATGGCTACAGAGCAAAGGAATCCATCGAACATGTTTTGTGGGAACAAATGAATTGGTTTGACAAGTATGTTAAAAATCGTGAAATCACTGAAGAAGCAAAGAACGTGGAGAAGCCATAACTGTATGAGCATTTCAAATTGATGTAAACCATATTTCAATTAGGGGATTGTCAAGTTCTTTTGACAAATGCTTAATGTATTGCGGTTAAACATATACCTTAAAAGTTAAAGTGAACTGCATTTAACAATGTAAACCTGATATGCGCCCTAGAAGGGCGCATATCAGGTTTACTAACCCTTGGTAACCATTTCCTATATCAGAGAAACCGATTAATTTCTCTTGCTA
>NZ_SMMB01001177.1 GCF_009711365.1 Xanthovirga aplysinae
TTTCCATTTTTGCTATTTAACTCTGAAATAAATCTGTTTTTTAATACCTCAATCTTATATCCTTGGGCATTAAAATAGCGATACCAACCTGTAAATATCATTCCTATAAAAATGGAAAGTACCCAAACCGAACCAACTGGCTGAAATGAACCACCGATAAAATAGTTGTTAATAATAGGTAAAAGCCAAATAGTTAAAGAAATTACGCCAAGAAAAATTAGAATTAAGCCAGTTAATTTATGACTAGAGTTCCTAGTAATCTTATAATTCAAGGGATTTTGAAAAGAAACTTTAAATCCGTAGTCCTCAATTCGTTTCAATAAATAGCATAAATCATTCTTTTTTTTAAGAAATTCTGGTTGAAGTTCTGGGTTCAGAACTATCCCTCTTTTTTTTAAAATCTCAACTGCTGCAACCCGGGCAGCCTCCTGAAAACCATCACTCTTTGAAATTCCCTCAAGTTCATAATCGGTATAGTCAGAGTATTTTGAAATCCAATATTGTTTATCCATTTTTTTTAATTGAAGCCTACAATCTGAAATAGCACATTTCTGGAATATCTACACTAAATCTATTAGTATTAATCTGATAAAGCTAGAGAGCTTATTTATTTTAAATTTCATTAGTAGCATCATCGGTATATATTTAAATAGTCATTCTGCTGTGTGGTCCAAACACCTTTGAGCTCAATAAAAAAACTTTACAACCCCCCAATAAATGAATTACAAAGACACTACCTTTTATACCGAAAATTCTATCCCTTGTCTCCTTCCTATTTTTTCAAGAGATATGTTATAGTTTGAACAACCCAGTACTATTTAAAAAATTTCACAAAAAGAATCAAATTAATCAAAAAATTAACTTACTAAAACACTAAATCTAAACCTACTATTGTTAAATTACTTAAATTTTAATAATACCATTATATGTTAACGCTTACATTAATTCCCTTGCTAAAGGTAAAGAGCCCTATTTACGCCCCTTAATAGTTTTTATTTAAAAAATTCTTGAAAATAGCCGATTTATACTAATCAGCCCATCATGGAGATTCTATTCAAAAAACTTACTTCAAAATTTATTTTTGTACTATTTCAGGAATAATATGATTATGTAAGTTTTAAATTTTATTAGTTCTCTTTATCTTTAATAGGAGAAGTTAATCCAAAGCACGTCCGTCTCACCTATGTGAGTTTTTCCCAAGTAGACAAAAAAGTTAACAAATCCCCCTCCACCACCTTGATTCAACAGGGATTCGCAAAAACCACTCCTCCGAATCTTGACAAGTAATAAAAAAACATACGGCACTTTTTATGAAGGACATCCATTTATGGGAACAATTTAAAAATGGTGATCGCCAGGCCCTAGAGACTATATTTAGGCTACATATTAAGGTTTTGTACAAATACGGCAATAAGTTTTCAGCTAATCGCCAATTAGTAGAAGACTGTATTCAGGACCTTTTTTTAGAACTGTGGGGAAATAAAAAAACGTTAGGAGGTACCGATGCTATTAGACCTTATTTATTTAGTGCCTTAAGAAGAAAAATCATTAGACACCTTCAAAAGCATCATAAAATGATCAATGACCATATCGAGCCTGAATCTTACTGTTTTGTATTAGAAGAGAATGGGGAGGAACTACTAATTAATCATGAAAAAAATCAGGAAAAAAACCAGCAGTTATCGATTGCTATGAAGCAACTTTCCACCAGAGAAAGAGAAGCCATTTATTTAAAATACTACCAACACCTTTCCTACGAAGAGATAGCCCAAACCATGGAAGTCAACTACCAATCTGTAAGAAACTTGATCTATAGGGCATTAAAGCGGCTCAGAACCAGTTTATGACACACCACACCACGGATCATCCGGTTTTACTAAGGATTTTTTAACAAAACATACCTTTTCACTGAAAAATCCACTTTTTCTTGGGTACAATATAGTCAACTTTGTCTTAACTGCACAAAGGGAAAGTACACTTCATACAAATGAAATACCAGGAATATAGCGCCGAAGATTTTGCACAAGACCCATTTTTCTGTCAATGGGTACTTTGCCCTGATCAAAACACACAAAAATTCTGGGAAAAATGGCGCAAAGAAAATCCAGATAAAGAAAAAGAACTTCAGAAAGGTTGTAAAATTATTCAGGTGATACATGGAAAGGAAAAAGAAATTCCTCAAGAAAAGATCGATCACCTTTGGAAAGCCATCAATGATAAAATTGAAGCAATAGAAAAACCAGCTATAAGAACTATAGCTGACAAAACATTCCAAAATCAATGGTATAATATAGCAGCCGCCATAGTACTAATTGCTATTGGCGTGTTTTATTTTTTCAATCGGCCCGAAGTTATACAAGCAAAACATGGAGAAAAACTCTCTCATGTTCTTCCTGATGGAACAGAAATTTCCTTAAATGCGGGCACTACGCTTACCTACAATAAAAAAAAATGGGGTAAGAGTCGAATGGTGCACTTTGACGGTGAAGGATTTTTTCGGGTTACCAAAGGAGAACCATTTTTGATAAAGACCCAGAATGGAACAGTACTGGTATTAGGCACCAGTTTTAATATTTACAGCAGAAATGCTAAACTTTCAGTAGAATGTTTTACGGGAAAGGTACAAGTTGATTCAAAAGATGCTGCCTTTTCGGCACTACTTACCCCAGGAAAAGGAGTAAAAATGACTGAAAAAACAACACGAAAATATGGCTTTGATACCCAAAGCCAAAAAGGCTGGAGATTTGGCAGTTTCTTCTATGATGACATTCCTTTAACTGAAGTGTTGGATGAAATCGAACGTCAATATGACATCACTATAGAAACCCAGACCGATATCAGCCAACGAAAATATTCCGGCGAGTTTGATAAAAACGAACTGAAATCAACTTTAGACATGGTCTGTTTACCAATGGAGCTGAACTATGAGGTAATTAACGCTCAAAAGGTGATCATTCGAAAATAATACATGATACCAATACTGATACCTAAAAGGCCTATTAATTTTATTGTTGAGCTAGCCTAAAGCTATTTCTTAATTCCTTCAAAATATAATTGATTTCTGCAGCCTTCAGGGTTCCCATGCACCTTTTCATCCTAGATGGGGGGTCAATGATACATGGGAGTTCTTTTAGGAATCCCATGAAAATTAATTTAATCCTATCCTCTCCTAATGATCCCCCTGTTAAGAGCTTCTGGACTTCTACCCTTTTACCTTATTCTCTGCTTTTTACTGTTGGGAATAGTCCCCAAAACCTGGGCTCAACAACAAGATTCCCTTAAACTCTATGCTGAATTTGAGAATCAAAGCCTGTATGAGGTGATTCGGTTTTTAAGAGAAAAATATGAACTAAAAATAGCCTATGAGAAAAAATTAATAGAAGGGATAAGGGTACAATCAAAACTTAATGGTCTATCAGTAGAAAACGCTTTTAAAATAATTCTGGCAGGAACTGACCTAACTTATAAAAAACTTGCATCCAACAAGCTTATTATCCGAAAAAAACAGGTCCAAGAGGTTGATTCAGCCCCTCAGATAACACACTTTAGCGGTATTATCAAGGATATAAAAACCGGAGAAAGCATTCCATTTGCCACTATATGTCTTAAGGAGACTAACTTCAAAACCGTCAGCAATCAAGATGGTTACTTTAACCTTTCTTTTGCACCTGACCCTACCGACACACTGATTATTAGACATCTAGGTTATCAAACTAAGAAACTTATTATAATTCCAGATTCCGCGGAAAGTTTTCAGGAATTGCACCTTTCCCCTTCTTCCTCCATGCTCAAGGAAATAAAAATAACAGATGGAAACGGTGCCACATTAGAGATTCGTGGAGCGATCAGCCAGGTAAGTGTACTACCCGAAAAAATTTCAAGGTTAAGTAATATGGGGGAAGAGGATATTTTTAAAGGTCTACAATCCCTACCAGGAATTAGCCTTCAAAACGAAAGTCAGGCTGGGCTCCATATCAGAGGAAGCACTCCTGCTCAAAACCTTGTGCTATTAGATGGATTTACGATCTACCATCAAGATCATTTTTTTGGCTATTTTAGCACTTTCAATAGCAAAGCATTAAAGGATATCCAAGTTTACAAAGGAGGCTTTGATTCAAAATTTGGCGGCCGCTCTTCGGCAGTTGTTCAGTTAACTGGAAAATCAGGCAATAAACATCACCCCACAGCCTCAGCCCGGCTAAACTTTTTAAGTACAAGCTTCATTGCAGAAACTCCTTTAAACGATCGGACCACTCTCCTCCTCTCAACCCGGAGAGCTTATACCGATATTATTCAGAGTCCCCTTTATCAAAGTCTATTCAATAGTGCCCTACCACAAAATTCATCAGATTTGGAAGAGATCCTAAGCTCCACTATTTACAAGGAAAAAAATAATTCTTCATTTTACTATTTTGATCTTAACTCCAAATTAACTTATAAGCCCAGTCAAAAAGACCTCATTTCAATAAGTTTTTTCAAAGGAAAAGACCTGCTAAAAAGCCAGGAACAAATTGATTGGTTACTAGGCCTCTTAAGGGTGATGGAAAAAAACCAGGAAGATGCTAAGTGGAAGAATACAGGTTTTGGGTTAAAGTGGTCAAGATTATGGCATAATAAACTATTTTCAAATCTCACTATAGGCTACTCAAATTATGCAAGACTTTACCGCTCCCAACTCAATTATTTCCAAAATTTCGGAGGTTTTGGAGATAATTATATAAGCCAACTCCAAAAAGAAAATCAAATCAAAGATTTTACCTTGAGGCTCGATATGGAGTATACCAATCACCCTAATGGCTTATTGGAGTTTGGTTTTTTTAGCACCTACAACGCCATCAGTAATGTGGAATCTGAAAATGAATTAAAATACTTCGAATACTACAGTCCGAAAGGGCAATATGCAGGAGGGTATGTTCAGCAGACTTTCTCCTTTTTTAACAGATTAAAAATTAATGCGGGACTTAGAAACACTTTTTCCCAGGCCTTAAATAAAACTCACCTTGAACCTCGCTTTTCCTTACAATACAGTATTTCTGATCAACTAAAATTAAAATGTGCCAGTGGGAAATATATTCAATTTATCAACCAAGCTGAAACCGACATTCAAAGTGGAATTAGCCAGGACTTCTGGATCCTGGCAGATAAAGATAACATTTCAGCTTTATCATCCTGGCATTTTATTACCGGATTTCTATGGCAGAAAAACGATTGGCTCCTAGACGTGGAAGCTTACCATAAAAGCACGAAAGGACTGGCATGGGCTCATTTTGATCAATATGAGATCGGCCTTATTCCACAATGGGAGTTTAAAGAGCTTCATACCGATGGTTTGAGTTGGGCCAGCGGATTAGAAATTTTGTTGCAAAAAACCGACACCTACTATACGAGTTGGGTAGGCTATACCCTTAGCCGGGTAAATTACCAATTTCCTGGTTCCGGAATTAATCGGGGAAAACCCTTTTCCTCCAATTATGATCACAGGCATGAAGTAAAATGGGCCGGTATTTTCCAAAAAGGACCTTGGGAATTTTCCATCCAATGGTTTTTCCGAAGTGGTTCTCCCTATTCGAAGCCTACAAGATATTCGATCTCTGATGATGGATCACAAACCACTATGATTTTCGAAACTAAAAACCGTTACCGTCTCCCCTCCTATCACCGAATGGATATTGCCTGCAATTTAAATTTTGATATAGGAAAAGCTAAAATGAAATGTGGGCTTTCCATCATGAATCTTTATGATCATAAAAACATTAAAGTCAGAAAATTCTTTGTTGATGAATTTGGCTTTATGGAAAACAATACCTTAAAAGGTATTTCCGGTCTCCATAAGGTTGACCTTTACCAATTAGGAATTACACCAAGTCTTTTCCTGGAGGTTAAATTCTGAACTCTCCAATAAATCACCCCCTAAAGGGAAAAGGTCCTACGAAAGAACTTGTCTACAAAGAAGCTATACATTTTCTTTTTTCCATTCTGAGACCTCTGCCTTAAATTTTTTGCAAAAAGCTGAGTACAAAAACAATTGGTTTGTCTTTTCTGGGTATAGATCATCAAAAGACTCCTAGTTTCACTTCCCACAGAATTAAAAAAAATCAGCACCCTAGGTTTTATTAAAATTTTTCACAGTTTTTCTAACCTAAAAAATTAAAAAGATGAAAAGAACGTTTTTAATGTTTTTTCTTGCTGTATTGGCATTAGTGTATGCCTGCCAGCCTAATGAGGTTGAGCCTAAAATCGATGAGGTAAAAAACCAAGCCTTACTGGAAAAGATCGCCAAACTGAAGGGACAACTTAGTCAGAGCCGAAATAGCAACAAAGAAAGGTATTCCGCAGTAGGCAGTTCTCTCGACATTGGTGTCAATGCATCTAAAACCCAGTCCAAACGACTTCATTTCTCAGGTAAAGATCGATCTGATGCTACCGATCATGAATCAGATACCACCAATTACGATAATGACTCAAATTGGTACTGGGAAACTTGTGCTGAGGTATCAGAAACTGAAGAAAACAGTACCATTACAATTGTCTATGATTACAGTGATGATGGCTGTGAAGAATATGGGGAAGTAATCAAGGGAAAAATCACTGATGTATTCAAATTTAATATGAATACTTTTGCTTATGAAACGGCTACCTATTATGAAAATTATTCGATTGACAAAGTTACCTTGAATGGATTTTATATGGCTTCCGGGTCTTGGCCAGAGGGCCAATTCACAGGATATGAAGGTCAATTTAATGAAGAAATGACTATTACTTATGAAGACGGAATTACTGAGACCATGAATTCTGAAATGTCAGAAAAAGGAGACTATTATTCGTGGATTCTAAACGGTTATTATTCCAGTACACTTTCAGATGGAGACAACTATACTTTAACAATCAAAACAGCTTTAGTCTACACCTTTGACTGTGGTTTGGTATTTGTACCGGTAAGGGGAGTTGAGGAAATAGAATACAATGGAGAAAAGATTATTATCGATTATGGGGATGGCACTTGTGATAACATTGCTCAGGTAACAGAAGGTGAGGTAACAGTAACGATAGATTTTGGTGATTTTGGTGAATTCTTTGGGGATGATAATTCCTAGAAAGGTAATGATAAATTCAAAGGGAATTGCTAATCAATAACTCATTACCGCAAGTATTTTAACATGCTCTTGGTGAAAAGCTTCCATAGGGAAAATGTTAAATGGAAGATTTTATCAAGGGCCTGTTTACTAAAATCAAACCCCAAAGAACCGCCAGTACCAGTAAACATTGCCCCACCAGGAAGGCCGTGAAAGCCACGTAAAAACCTTCCAGCGACTCCATTTAAACTTTTTCAAAAAAATGATCAATTTTTTTATTTCTAATCTTTTCCAAAATGTTTTCAGACTCTTCCACCTAAAAAGAAAGTAGAAGTATAATAGTATTGGCTTTTGTTAAATAATATAATCTTTATTTCGTTTTCACCCTTAATTTGGAGGGTCATACGTAATTAATTACTTTTACACATTAGTTGTACAGCCGTTTTTGAGATCTATATTTTTAATTTAAACTAATCAGGATGATACACCAAATACTAAGAACAAGACAATTGATGTTCCTATTATTAGCCATAGTTACATTAGTTAGTTGCAATCAAGAAAAAAAAGAGGAGCCAATCGTCGATAACTTATTATTAAAAGAATGGACAGGGCCTTATGGTGGGGTTCCTGCTTTTGATCAAATCAAAATCGAGGATGTAAAAGCTGCAATGCTTCAAGGAATGGAGTTAAATCTCAAAGATATTGATGCAATAGCAAATAATACCGATGCTCCTACTTTTGAAAATACCATTGAAGAAATGGAACGTTCTGGCGAAGAACTTAATAGAGCGTTTAATTACTATGGTATTTTAAGTAGCAATATGTCAACGCCAGAATTTAGGGCTATTCAAACTGAATTAGCACCTTTATTTTCTGAATTTCAATCGAAAATCACACAAAATGAGAAATTATTTAAACGTGTAAAAGCTGTTTACGAAGCATCATTGAAAAATCCGTTGGAAGCAGAGCAACAAAGAGTTGTAGCCCTAATCTATAATGAATTTGCGATGAATGGTGCTGAACTTGATGATGAGAAGAAAGCAACTTATGCGAAGATCAACAAAGAGCTTTCTAGCCTATACACCAAATTCTCAAACAACGTTTTACATGACGAAGAGAATTATGTTACTTATCTAACAAAAGAGCAATTAGGCGGCTTGTCTGAAGGGTTTATTAAATCTGCGGCAAAAATTGCTGCCGACAAAGGACAGGAAGGCAAATATGCCATTACAAATACACGTTCTTCAATGGATCCTTTCTTAACCTATTCTACAGAAAGAGAACTGCGTAAAAAAGTGTGGACTAATTACTATTCCAGGGGAGACAATGGCGATGAATATGACAACAATAAATTAATTGCTGAAATATTAAAACTAAGAAGACAACGTGTAGAACTATTAGGTTATAAAAATTATGCAGAATGGCGTTTACAGGATAGAATGGCAAAAACGCCAGAAAATGCCATGGAACTTATGGAAGCTGTTTGGCCTGCTGCAATTGGGAGAGTTGCTGAGGAGGTAGCAGATATGCAGGCTATAGCAGACAAAAATGGAGACAAAATCACCATTGAGCCGTGGGATTATAGATTTTATGCCGAAAAAGTCAGAAAAGCAAAATACGATTTAGATTCTGATGAAGTAAAACAATACCTTCAATTAGATAAGCTGACTGATGCGATGCATTATGTAGCAGGTAGGTTGTTTAATTACAAATTTACTCCGGTTCCGGAAGGCTCGGTTCCAGTTTTTCATGAAGACGTAAAAATTTGGGAAGTAACAGACAAGGATTCTGGTGAAAATATTGGACTTTGGTATCTTGACCCATATGCAAGACCAGGCAAACGTTCTGGAGCTTGGGCAACCACCTATAGAAGTCACACTACTTTTGATGGCAAGAAAAATGTATTAGCTTCAAATAATTCAAATTTTGTAAAACCCGCTCCAGGAGAGCCAATATTAGTATCTTGGGACGATGCTACCACTTTCTTCCATGAATTTGGACATGCACTTCACTTCTTCTCTTCTATTGTAAAATATCCAACTTCAAATGGAGGAGTTAGAGATTACACTGAATTCCAATCTCAATTACTAGAGCGCTGGTTATCAACAGATGAGGTAATTAACAACTATTTAATCCATAATAAAACCGGTGAGCCAATGCCAGTAGAATTGGTTACAAAAATCAAGAATGCAGCTACCTTTAATCAAGGATTTGCTACCACCGAGTATTTGGCCTCGGCAATAATGGATATGAAATTCCACCTTGCGGATCCTGAAAATATAGATGTTGACAAATTTGAAAGAGGAACACTTGCAGAGTTAAAAATGCCTAAAGAATTACCTATGCGGCATAGAACCCCACATTTTGGTCATGTGTTCTCCGGTGAAGGCTATGCTACCGCTTACTATGGTTATATGTGGGCAGACGTATTGACCTCTGATGCTTCT
This sequence comes from Xanthovirga aplysinae, assembly GCF_009711365.1. GTDB lineage: Bacteria > Bacteroidota > Bacteroidia > Cytophagales > Cyclobacteriaceae > Xanthovirga > Xanthovirga aplysinae. The sequence continues at coordinate 9,521 of NZ_SMMB01001177.1, forward strand.
GAAGCATTTGCTGAAGCACCAGGCGGTTTCTATGATGAAGAAGTAGCAGGCAAATTGGTGAAGCATTTATTCGCACCAAGAAACTCAGTAGATCCTGCTGAAGCATATCGGGCATTTAGAGGTCGTGATGCAAAAATTGAGGCCCTTATGAGAGATAGAGGCTTCCCTGTAACAACAAACGAATAGGACCTTTAAGATTAAAGAATTTATTCATTGCCAGTAATACCTTTGGGAGGAAATGCAAACATAGAAAATTTCCCTCATGAATCAGAGATGAAGGTAATTACATAAAGGGTAGTAATAAATCATAAACTTATTACTACCTATTAGGATAAATAGAGTAAACTGGCTACAACGTTTAGTATAAGGAGCATAAAAACGGCTGCTTATACTAAACGTTACCTTCCCATCAATTCCACCATAATTAAATTCAATCTCAACTTGTGAAAAAATTTTTATTAGGATTAACTCTTCTGACCTTTTTATCCGGCTGTGAAAAAGAAATAAATGAAAGTGTTACCTGTGAAGATTGTAATAATGAATTGCTCCAATTTTGTACTGAGACAAACTCAGAATTTCAATGTATAACCATAGACAAAAAGCCTGAATTTATAAATGGAGGGGAAACTGAATTTTTTATTTCTCTAAGTAAAGCTATGGTTTATCCTAGTGAGGCTAGAAGGAATGGAATCGAAGGAAGAGTTATATTAACATATGAGGTTACAAAAGAGGGAACCGTAGAAAATATAGTGATCAAAAAAAGACATTGGTTATAATTGCGGAGAAGAAGCAAAAAAAGCACTTCAAACAATTACTGAAGGAATATCTTTTTTTCCA
>NZ_SMMB01000157.1 GCF_009711365.1 Xanthovirga aplysinae
AAAGCATGGCAGCTCGCCATTGTTGTACACTGGCTTTTCTTTATTGAGTTTTAAATTCAATCATAGTCAATAGTACTATTAAAAATGTCAGAACACTAATGATAGTGGTGAATATCCCAGTTCTTTTTGATTTCGTCCAACCTGCCAATCCGATAACTGTTGATAAGGAAAAAATACCTATAAGAAAGGTAAAAGATCCAATCGTTTTTGTTAAGGAGAAGTCTTCTTGAATAACCTTAATTGGATACCCTTCAGTAGTCATCATTACAATTTTTGTCATTGCAAACACAGTAATAAGAAAACAACCTGCAGCAATTGTTGACGCTTTTAATATATTAATTGTAATTCGATCGGTTGATTTATGGACTAATAAATTGGCAGTTACTGCAATAGAAAAACCACTTAATAAAGAACTAACCAAAATTTGCTGAGAAGCAAGTTTATTCCAATATTCTAAAGATAATTCCATCATGCTTTTTCCTAGTTCTGTATTTTTATATTCAGCTTGTGTACA
>NZ_SMMB01000815.1 GCF_009711365.1 Xanthovirga aplysinae
TCCACTTAATCTAAACTAAAAATATTCCATGACAGAATTACTCATAGCAGCCACCCTGCTACTACAATTAGTAATTATAGTTCTCCTATTTCAGATTCTTGCTTCCAGAAAAAAGCAGTCAACTGACAAATTGCAAAATGATATTAATTATTTAGGGAGGGAAATTCTTAAAATGGAAGAACAATTAAAGAATGATTTCTTCAGAAACAGAGAAGAACAACGGGTTAACGAACAGAACCTACGAAAAGAACTTACCTCTTCTTTTTCCCAATTGACCGAAGCATTACTTACCAGAATGACAGAATTAAGCCACCTACAAAAAGGTCAGTTGGATATTTTCGGTAAAAACCTAAGCATACAGGCTCAATCCAGTAGCGAAAAACTTGACCAAATTTTTCATATCACGGAAAAAAAATTAAAAGAATCCCAGGAACAACAATTAGAATTATCCCAAATCCATCGAAAAGAGCTCTTTACAGCCCTAAAGGAATTTGGAGAGACTTTTAAAGAAGGAATACAAGACTTTAATCAGTTACAAAGGGAGAAATTTGGAATGCTGGACAATAACCAAAAAGAATTGGCCTTAAAAACCGAAGCTGGTCTAGACAAAATGCGCAAAACCGTAGAAGAACGCTTAACCTTCCTTCAAGACGATAACCGAAGAAAGCTGGAAGAAATGCGTACAACTGTGGATGAAAAACTACAGTCTACCCTAGAAAAACGATTAGGTGAATCCTTCAAAATTGTAAGTGAACGACTGGAGCTTGTACATAAAAGCTTGGGGGAAATGCAAACTCTGGCAAATGGAGTGGGAGATTTAAAACGTGTCCTTTCAAATGTAAAAACGAGAGGAGTTATGGGTGAATATCAATTAGAGAATATTTTAGAACAATTGCTTACCCCAGAACAATATGGCAAAAATGTAAAAACAAAGTCAGGAAGCAACGATCTAGTGGAATTTGCCATTAAACTTCCTGGAAAGGAAGATAAAAACCAACATGTCTGGTTACCTTTGGACGCTAAATTTCCTGTAGAGACTTATCAAGCTCTAAATGTCGCTTACGAAAATGCTGATACAGGAAATATTGAAAAACTTCAAAAGGAGTTGGCTGTCACCATTAAGCGATTTGCCAAAGATATACGTCAAAAATACATTGATCCACCTAAAACGACCGATTTTGCTTTAATGTTTCTCCCAATTGAAGGCTTGTACGCGGAAGTTCTTCGTCAACCTGGCCTTTTTGAAACAATTCAAAGAGAATACAAAGTAATTATAACTGGCCCCACTACCCTATCAGCCTTATTGAATAGTTTGCAAATGGGATTCCGAACCCTTGCCATTGAAAAACGTTCGAGTGAAGTTTGGGAAGTACTTGGAGCGGTAAAGACAGAATTTTCCAAATTTGGAGCTGTTTTGGAGAAAACACAAAAAAAGTTACAGGAGGCCAGTAATGTGATTGATCAAGCCAATGTACGAACCAGAGCAATTGAAAGAAAATTAAGAAATGTAGAAGAATTACCGGCAGAAGAAGCTGCCCACTATTTGGGCGAGGCTTTGCAGGAATAAATAATACATGAAAACCCCAAAAATCAGCAATTTGCCCTACTACTTTACTCTTTTTAATTAATTTTGAAGTTTGAACGCTAGCATTATGGGAGAAACAGCAATTAATTTCTCCGTAAATAAAAAACGAAACCGAACTCTGTTTTTGGTGTCAAACTTTAAATAAACAGAGTTCTATCTCACTGATTTTCATGGAAATAATTTTATACAAAGGCCCAATCTTTAGGGAAATATTTAGCGAATTTAACGAAGCTCAAATAAACAATAACAAACGATTAATAAAACTTCTGGATGTATCCTATACAGTTGGTGAAATAAAACCCAAGATCAAGATTGAAGAGAAAAAAATCTCTATACAGATCAGCAAATCTGCAATAAAGAATCATTCTACCTTGTACAAGGAAATGCTGGAACTGGCAAAAAATGGAGAACTTAAAAAATCACGTTTTATAGCTGAACAATTAATCCTGGATGATTGTACCACTGCTGAAGTATTCAGTTTTTACGGGCAAATGCTTCATCGACAAGGGGAAAATGAAGAAGCCATAAAAAATCTTAAATACGCCATAAAATGGAAAGCCGAAAGCTACTATGCCTTAAGAAAGCTGGCTCAAATTTACCTTCAGCAAAAAGATTTGAAACGTGCAAGTCTCTATTTTAATGAAGCTATTCGAGTAAAACCAGATCAAATTGGCGATATTAATGATTTTGCCGGAATACTTTTAAAAAGTGGTCACCTGGATGAAGCCTTTCATTACTTTAATAAAACCCTGGAGATCCAATCGGATTTCGCTCCTGCTATGTTTGGGAAAGCCCTTCTTTTTCAATATCAGGAAGATTACCTCAAAGCATTCGAAATGGCAATCCAATGCCTTCAACACACTGAAGAAAACAATAAAACCCTGATAAATAATACCTTTAAATTAATTGATGATATTTTCAAAGAATACAGTGAGCGAATTGATTTTGAACTAACGGAAAATTTAAAGCAGCAACTTCCCAATAAGGTCAGATTTTTAAAAGACGATGCTTTAAAAGTAGAAGCAAAATTAGACCTTAGTGATGATGAAAGACCACATCAAATCCGTTACAGAACGTCAAATCCTGCCTACAGTTATTTCTTACTCCGCGAAATCATACGATTGCAGTTTTTATTAGAGGCTACCGCTGTTAAAGAGAACAAGCAAGTTGCAGAATCAGAAGAGAGTTTTAAACTTTTTTGCAAATATTGTCAACCTGCACAAAAGAATATGATGAAAGGTGGTGTGCAAAAAGAAAGACTCCCCCATCTTTTAAAGGCATTTTTTGAGGGTTTAACAGCCCAACTATTGGATTTTCCTTTGCAACTTTTTATTGAACAATACATTTACAAAAATTATCCTTCACTAAGGCCCTTGCAATTTGTAGCTCTCTTAAAAATTCTTAAACAAAATGCATTAACCGCATCTGATAAGCAACTAAATGCGATTACACCTTTATTTGTTAGGAATGCAAACATTTCCATGATTTATGCCCAACTATTTCATTTCAAAGGGCTCTATACTATTGACCTTACTTCCATTTTGAAAAATAAAACCCTTGCTCATACTGGTCAACAACTTTACGAATTTTACTTACAAATGAAAGATGACCGACAAGCAGGAGAAGAATATGATTTAAGTGAATGGTGGGCTGAAGAGCTTAGGCTAGATAAGTTTTTCCAATTAAGAAAGATACAATATCCCTGATAATATTATAAGAAGTTCATTTAGGACAATGTCCTACAGATAACCTTTTGATGTAATAATTCTTGAAATACCCAAGAACTGCTTTCTTCGATTAATTTAATACTCAAAAATTTCATGTACTAACAAAATAAAAAAGGCTGCCTAACTTTAAAAGCAAGGCAGCCTCTCAAATAGTATTATTTCTCCATATAACTTTACTTTGAGATTACCATTGAACTAAAATAAATACTTTCATTTTTAATGGAAGAATTCACCAATCGATCCATACACATCTGCAATTGCCCATGTTTCTTATGGACACCTTTCATCCTACTTTGGAAAAGAAATTTTTCCATCTTCAAAGGGATTTCAACATCCGACCAGGGTTTCCCCCCCTTACAACCATAGGAAAGAAAATAATCATCTTCTAAAATGATCTCCTCCTCAAAATCCGAGGGAGAACTTAATAAAAGAAGATTAAATAACTGATCTTTCACTTTATTCCTTACATCCGAATTTAGATATGTAGAAAAATCCCAATAAATTAAAATTTGCTCGGCTTTTCGGTCTACTATTTTAAAAAATAGCTGTTGATCACCATATGTAGCTTTAATATGATAACCAAAACTTTGTTCCTTGGCGGGATCCTTAAAGGACGGTTCGCCAAAAAGAGTAATTAATTTTCCTCTTAACAGTGTAACAAAGTCCCTCCTCGAACTAAATTTGTTTCCAAAAAATAATTCAGATTCATACAACCTCTCCGAATCATTTTCTGTATCCAGACTCCAAAGTGCATATTTTTGACGACCAACATGGTCTTCAATCATGCTTTCCAATTTTTCAAATCGAACAATTGATTTTGTAGATAACCCCATAATTTAAAAAAACTAACCCCATTAATTAAAAACATATAAATTAGAAATTATTTCATGAATAAAGCAAACAACAAAATTAAATTTTGACAAACTCAAATATCTCAGAAAAAAGATAAATAATTTC
>NZ_SMMB01000940.1 GCF_009711365.1 Xanthovirga aplysinae
TTTTGATCCACAGTTTGGGAACGAATGCTTTTTGGCTGAAAACGCAACAATAGTAGGGGATGTCAAAATGGGAGATCACTGCAGTGTTTGGTTTAATGCAGTAATTCGTGGTGATGTAAATTCAATAATTATCGGAAATAACACCAATATTCAAGATGGAGCAATTGTTCATTGTACCTATGAGAAAACTAAAACGATTATTGGAAATAATGTTTCCATCGCCCATAATGCATTAGTTCATGGTTGTACCATTGAAGATAATGTATTGATCGGGATGGGAGCAATAGTGATGGATAATGCAATAATTAGGAAAAATTCTATAGTGGCCGCTGGGGCAGTAGTCCTTGCTGGTACTGAGGTGGAGGCAGGAAGTATATATGCGGGAATGCCTGCGAGGAAAGTAAAGGATGTAGATGAAAATTTAGCTTCTGTTTTTGAACGAACCGCTAAAAATTATAAGATGTATTCTCAATGGTATAAAACAGATTGAAAAACGGATTGGTTTTTGCGAAATGATTGGTTCTATAATATTGATTTACAGAAATAAATGAGCTACTAAACTACTTTATTCAATTTTAGTTTTTCATAGTAAGTTTTATAAAATAAGATCGAATTTTTCGATTTTTGTGAATTTGTCATCTTTGTTTAGTAGTTAAAATATTTTAAATTCAGATCAATAGAGGGCTCGCAGTAGTCCTTTGTAAAATGTTATTTTTGATTGAAATTAAAGTGAAATGTGGATAGATTGATAAGCCTGTAAAGTGAAGGTGTGAGGTTAATACTGAAATCTATTTGCATTTAGATAAATTGTGATTGAGTAGTTGATTATTTAAAGTTTTAAAAAAAATGTTTGAAAAGAATAAAGGTTTTAATCCTGATGTAATACAGGAATTTAAGGAAAAAATGAAAATCAAAAATCAACCTTATTTATTAAATGAGGAGGAGGAAAATACAGATGAATATGTGAACTTTTATTTCATTGGAAAATTTGAGGGAAAAGAGGTAGTTTATGATTGTGCTTTATACACTCTGCGACTTCAACATACCAGTGAAGTATATGAAACCGCTGAACATAAGGCGGCTAAAAAATTTCCTGAATATCAACAAATAAAATATGAGGAGGATGAAAATGGAGATATGTCTGTATTAGGCCCCCTCGAAGAAGAAATTGGCTTGTATATGGCTGAAGTAATGATGGAACTGGAAGAAGAGGAGACTATAAAAGTTCAGGAACATTTGGAAATTGATGAGCATATTGATTTCGGTATTGGTATTGATGCCGGACTTAATGTAGATGTTATCAATTCAGAAACCATTGAAACCTTTATTAAAGATTTTAATGAAGACTCTATCGTACTTGACAAAACTCTTTATTCGTTTCAACATAAGGATGATGAGATCGTCGATTAGTTTTTAAAAAGGGAGTGCTCCCCTTTAACAACCAAAGGATGGAGCCTTATTTATTCTATTCTTTGTAGTAGAATTGTGCTATGGGGTGTTCGGTAAATGCATTTTTTTAGAGAAAATTAATCCAAAAAAAACTTCTTGAATGACACCCCAGTTTTGCTCTTTCTTTTCTTTCTCCTTTAACTTTAACAGAATTTCTTATAAACAGAGACTTCCTTTTCTGAGTTATAAAGGTAACCCCCGAAGTTTTTCTTCATAGCTTTCGATTACCCCAACTCACTTTATGGAAAAAGACATCTCTCGATTCTTAAGAAGCCTATCCTTTGCAATTACTTTTATTGCATTACTTTGGATGGTCCAGGGAATTGAGCATTGGTCAACTTCTAATCTAGGTCGATTTGGGAACCTTCCCAGGACACTAAATGGGGCGGTAGGAATAATTACCGGACCTTTAATTCATGGGGATTTTTCACATTTATTATCCAATACCTTTCCTTTATTATTGTTGATTGGTGGTCTTTTTTACTTTTACCCCCGGATTGCCTTCGAAGTTTTTTTTTGGATTTATGTCATGTCTGGTTTTTGGGTATGGATGTCAGCCAGGGAAGCCTATCACATTGGTGCCAGTGGTTTAATTTATGGATTAATTTCTTTTTTACTTTTTAATGGGCTTTTCCGCAAAGATTCTATTTCCATTACAATTTCTCTTGTGATTGTTTTTTTATATGGTAGTATGCTTTACGGCCTTTTTCCTTCTGGAGGAAAAGTTTCGTGGGAGTCTCACTTTTTTGGAGCACTTGCGGGACTAATTTTAGCCTTTTATTTTCGGAGGGATAATATAAAAGAAGGGCCATTAGAAATATCCCCTAAGCCTGAAAAAGAGAGCGACGAGATTATAGAGAAAATCAATACAGTAGACTGTTCAGTTAAAGGTATGGATTATAAATATGTTTTAATGGGTGGTAAAATCAAGAAAAAGAAGAAAGGAAATGTGGATAGTAAAGAGGGTTAATCACTGCAAATTTTAAATGCCCAATATTAGTGGGGTTGACCTCAATGAAATTTCTATAAATTTTGGTTGAGTTTTAGGTTGGAAGAACATGCAGTATTTCTTTAGTTCCATTTTAGGTGTTTTTCGTCATTTTCTTGGTAGAAAGGTTAGATGTGTTTATACAGAAATCCGATTTTTCTAAAATTCTTTGATGTTTTGAACTTTGATTCTGATAATTATCCTTGGCTTTCCAAATTTTGTTTTTTGTGTTTTATTATCAGTAGCCAGAGAAAATTAACAAACTAGAATAGGTTGGAATCTATGTGATTTTTTAATTAAATTATTCTTACTTTATTCGTATTTCTTTGTTTTGTATGGATTTTTATTTTTAATAAGATAATTATTTATAATTATTATTTTTGACATTAAATGTTATATTTTCTTTTAAATTATTGTTTTTTGTTTTACAAATTGGTTGTCTTTTTATTTGTTAACAATAAGATAACATTGGATTTAGTATTAACCGGGCTGGAAGTTCAATAAAGTATTTATAGGTTTGCATTTAAAATGTGCGTAGGGGTAATTTTTAGTATTTACTTCTTCTTTCTTTTTTATGTTACGTGTTAGATAAAGTATTTTTTATTAATTGTAAATTTTTATTGGAAAATTAGATGGGACAAAAGGCATTTACTGAAAGAATTGATTCTAAAAAACTCGGTAAGAGTTCTTATGGATTATTTGACCTGGCCAAGAAGGAGAAGAATTTCCTTATGATTGTTGCAGCTCTTACTTTTGTGGCTGGAATGATTACCCCTTACACTCAGGCAGCAGCTTGGTTTGGTTTTATGTTGGCGGGTTATTCTGCTATTGCCAATGACAGTATTCAGTCAATAGGGACCTTTATTGCTTCAAACTCTAAAACTAAATGGTATATCCTGTGGTTATTTATAGGCTTGATTTTTATTGCTGCTATTGCCAATAGCTGGATCGTGAATGATGGAGATGTAAGTTCGGGCCGATTAACTGCAAAAGGATTTGAAACTGCACCCACTTCTTTTCAGTTTTTGCAACTGGCTGCTCCCTTGATTCTGTTAATCCTAACTCGTTTTAAGATGCCAGTGTCTACCTCTTTTTTATTGCTGAATGTTTTCGCTACTAAATCATCTGGAATAACATCTGTTTTAAATAAAAGTTTAGTTGGTTATCTGTTAGCTTTTGTAGTTGCCATAATTGTATGGTTTATTGTTGGAAAGGTGTTAAACAAATTTGTAAAAGGAAAAGCCGCTTCCTGGTGGAAACCTGTGCAATGGATAACTTCTGGGTTTTTGTGGTTTCAATGGGTACAACAAGATTCTTCTAATATTGCAATTTTTCTTCCTCGCCAATTGGATGTTATAGAATTAACATGTTTTGTTGGGTTTATTTTTCTTGGCTTGGGATTACTTTTCTATTTGAAAGGAGATAGAATTCAGGAAATTGTAACGGAAAAGGCAGGGATTACAGATGTGAGAGCTGCAACATTGGTGGACTTTACTTATGCCTGTTTGCTTTACTATTTCAAGACCTTGAATAAAATTCCAATGAGTACTACTTGGGTTTTTCTAGGCTTGCTTGCAGGACGTGAAGTTGCCATTAGTTTATCTAAGAAACGAGCAAAGAAACGCTCAAAATCTTTAGTGAAGAGTTTTAAAATGATGTCTAAGGATTTTGCGATTGCTTCTGTTGGTTTAATCATTTCATTAATCTTAGCCCTGGCAATTAATGAAGATGTTAGAGCTGAAATTTTTGCTTCCTTATTTTAAAGCAGGAAGAATCCTCAATATTTTTGGCGATTTAATTATAGAAAGCTGATCTTTCTTTAGATTGGTCAGCTTGTTTCTTTATAGAAATCGTGCATTAGAGAATATTTTTATTAAGATTGTTTAATTTTTTTAGGAATTTGGAAGCATCTATCCTATTTGTCTATTTCACAGATTGATGTAGTTTAAAAAGCATGGTATCGAAGAACTTTTATTATTTGGGTATGAAGTATTTTATGTGTGTAGTAACTATGCTGTTGCTTAGTTGTAAAGTGGCCAATGCGCAAAAAGTAAATTATTCTTATGGAAAGGGAATTCGTTTTAATGCAGAGGATTCAACTTTTAGCCTCAAAATGGGCGCTCGATTTCAATCTTTGTATGATGGAAGTTTAAATCTTTCTTCCGGGGATTGGAATGACCAACTTTTAATTAGAAGATTCCGCTTAAAGTTTGATGGTTTTGCCTATGACCCTTCCGTTACTTATAAATTGGAATTGGGACTTTCAAACCGAGATAATGCAGGTGGACATGAGCCTGAATTTAAAAACGCAGCAAATCTGGTGCTCGATGCTTATGTTCGATGGAAATTTTACCGAAATTTAAGTGTCCAATTTGGTCAAACAAAGTTGCCAGGTAACAGAGAGCGAGTGATTTCATCCCAAAAATTACAGTTTGTTGATAGAAGTTTGCTAAATAAAAACTTTTCCTTAGATCGGGATGCTGGAGTTCAGTTTCTAAATAAATCTACTTCTGGAAAAATGGTGATCAAACAGATTTTCTCTGTTTCTATGGGTGAGGGTCGAAATGTGACAAATCGTACAAACAAGGGAGGGTATGATTTAACTGGTCGCTTGGAATTTCTTCCTTTTGGAGAATTTATGGGTGGGGGTGATTATTTTTCATCCGATTTGGCCAGAGAAAAATCACCAAAATTGTCAGTAGGAGTTACCTATGATTATAATAGTAGGGCTGCAAGAACTAAAGCACAATTAGGTGATTTTACGGAGGATTATCGGGCCCGATTGCAGACATTTTTTGCCGATGCTATGTTCAAATATAATGGATTCTCAGCAATGGCGGAATATGTAGATAGAAGGGCATTGGAATATCTTTTACTAGAGGAAGAAGCTACATTAAGTGGGGCAGAGCAATTCTATTATACAGGTCAGGCCTTTAATCTACAAGCAGGTTACTTGTTCAAAAGTAATTATGAAATTGCTGCCAGGTTCACAATAGTCAATCCACAGGAATTTACACTGCAGAATGATGTACAAGAATACACTTTAGGTTTCTCTAAATATATTGTTGGTCATACTTTAAAAGTTCAAAGTGATTTACGGTATATTGATGAAGCTAATACCGATGGTAAGTTAGGTTTTAGGTTACAGATGGAATTTGGGTTCTAAATAACCTTTATTAGTTTATAAAAAGTTAAGGGTTTCAAGCTACAGTGTTTATTATGCTTTGTAGTTTGAAGCCTTTTTTT
>NZ_SMMB01000701.1 GCF_009711365.1 Xanthovirga aplysinae
TTAAACAATTTGGAATAGAACAAAAGCTGTGCGGCATGAAGATTTGCACAGATGCTTGCATTTTGGGGGCCTGGACACCAACGGACAATGCCCAAAGGATTTTAGATATCGGTACTGGTACAGGCCTATTAAGTTTAATGATTGCTCAACGGTCTGAAGGAACAATTGAGGCTGTAGAAATCGACCCCGCAGCTTTTCAACAAGCTTCGGACAATTTTTCCAAAAGCCTTTGGAATAATAGGCTTCATTTACACCACCAATCTATTCAACAATATATGGAGAAAAATCAAGGGAAATCCTTTGATTTAATCATCTCTAACCCTCCTTTCTACACAAACCATCAACAAACAAATGATTACAAACGAAATCGTGCTCATCATGATGATGAATTACCTTTTGAAGACCTACTAAGATCTATGGACCTTATGCTTAGTCAAGAAGGAACTGCTTCCATTTTATTACCACCCAGGCAAATGGATGAATTTATCAAATTAGCCATTTCTTTTTCATTTTTTCCCGTCCAGAAACTCCAAATCAGTGATAACGTTCAAAAACCAATTATTCGAGAAGTTTGTCTTTTTAAGCGACAACCAAGTCCCATAAAAATAGAAGAACTAACTATTCGAGAGGAAAACGGTGAGTATGCTCCCAATTACAAGAAATTATTAAAAGATTATTTATTGATTTTTTAATTCCTCCTCTTTTTCATTGAATGCAATTCCAAGGTCTTTTAATTCAGAAAGAATAGGATCATAAAAATCTTTATTTATAGGTATTTGTACCCCTCGAGCTTTAATTTTCTCTTGTAAAAACATTTTTACGGCTATTCCAAGGGGTAATCCTACTGTTTTTGCCATAGCAGTTTGTACCGGATCCTCTCCTTTCACAACCAAAGAAGAAGTAAGTCTTTTGATTTTTCCCTCCAATTCATAATCCAACTGATGTTGCATAACGATCATATCCTTATCATCAGCTTTCAGTTTCCACTTTTCTTCTAACAATTTTAAAAGAACTTGAGCAGGAGAAGCTTCCTTAACCCCCAAGGCCTTATCTTCAAAAATGCCCAACCAGGTCAGTTTGCTCATAATTTCTCCTTTAAGGGGAATATTTAGATAATTGGCCAACTTTTCTTCCAAAGACATCCCAGATTCTTTTGGAAGAAAAGAGTCTGTAAATTGCCGCCAGGTTAAACCCGCAAGTTTCTTCATCTGAAAAGAATCATCCGTCATTCCCAACTGTACAAACACATCCCAAGCGGCACAAAAACCTGCTCTTCGTAAAGTTCCTCTTAATAAGGTTGAGATTTTTTCCAAACCATAAATTTCCCTGTAAGCCAATGAATCACGATTGGGATAGGCGTCAAAATCCCCAAGGCCCTCCACAAATACAGATTGGGATCGACTAAATAACTTATGATAGGGAATAAATTTAAGATACCCCTCCGATAAATATTTAGCCACTCCTTGTCCCGCCAGCACCACATTGCGTGGATTCCAGCTAAATTTGTAGTTCCAGGGATTATCATCGGATTCGGGAGCTACCAAACCACCAGTATAGGAGCAAAAGGCTCTCAATTCTCCCCCTTTTCCCCTAATTTGCTCAATAAGTTGCATGGCGCTCATATGATCCAATCCGGGATCAAGACCACATTCATTCAAAAACAATAACTCTTTCCTCTTTGCTTCTTCATCCAACTCCCTAATGGCTGTGGATACATAAGAGGCTGTGAACAGGTGAACATAAGCATCCAGACAAGTTTTTGCCACATGGATATGAAAGGCAGCTGGAAGCATGGAAATCACCAAGTCAGCCTCCCGAATTAAAGCTTCCCTTTGCGTTTCATTAAAAATATCAAAAGCCACCGCAACAGCATTCTGATAACCGATTATCTTTGACTCTGCTTGTGCTTTATCAAAATCAGCCAAGGTAATCAACCAATTTGAATGTTTTCCCTCTTCAAGCAAATACTTGATAAGGGAAGAGGAGGATCTACCTGCTCCCAGAATTACTATTTTTTTCATCTAATTCCTTTAATGGAGGTTTCCAATTTAATGATACAAAAGGTGAAGAAACTTAAAATTTAACTAGTAGAAAAATAAACTGTTTGCCAAAAAAGTTAGTGAAATCTTCTAAATGTTTAAATCCTTATATGGAAATCCGAAAAGTCTCAAGAAATAAATCTATAGAAAAACATTTTCCATCTGCACTTAATCTTACTTATTGGAACTTTAAATTTTGTATTTCCTCAGAAATAAATTAAATTAATCCCCCCTTTATAATTCCCAGCTGCTATTTTTAGTTTTTTGGTGAAGTGGTGCTGCATGGGAATTTTTCTTTTAATCCTAAATTACTCCCTAACAAGGAGACATTTTTATATATGACCAAGTTAATTAAATCAAATGTATATTTGACGGAACACCTTAATTCAACCACCTTATCTTCTGAATCAGCAAAACTCGTTCATGAAGCCCGGGAAGCCTGCAATTCTGCCTATGCCCCATATTCGGGTTTTAATGTAGGAGCAGCAGTATTGCTTGAAAATGGGGAAATTGTCAAAGGTTCCAACCAGGAAAATGCTGCTTATCCTTCCGGGCTGTGTGCCGAAAGAGTTGCTCTTTTTGCGGCCTCTGCTCAATTTCCAGGAATAAAATTTCTTCAAATTGCTATTGCTGCCAGAAAAGCAGACAGCACCCATTTTATTTTTGCCAGCCCCTGTGGAAGTTGTCGGCAAGTGATGAATGAATATGAAATGAAATTTGAGCACCCTATTCAAATTTTCATCCAGGGAGAAGGGGAAAAAATATACGAAGCAAAAAACGTAGATGTTTTCCTACCATTTGGATTTAATAAAAATCATCTAATGTAATAGAATACCGGCAAAATATGGCTATTATTTATTAATTTCGATTAATAAACAAAATTATTAAAAGCAAATACGGTATATTTTTAATTTTAATGTATAGATTTATACAATGGAATACATGTTTGAATTGTATAAATCACTTTTAAGCCACCATTTAATTTTGGGTTACACAGGTGAGTTTACGCCTGAGATCACAAAATCTATTTTGCATAACGTGGAGCAAAATCTAGAAACTACCATGGAGGATGTTCATGTAAAGCGTAAAGTTTTCAATGTAATGGTAGAATGTCTTCAAAACATTGGTAAACATACTGAAGAATTAAACGAAGTAGAAAAAAAGGAAATACCTCCAGTCTTTATGATTGGAGAACATAAAAATGAATATATCATTATTGGGGGAAACTTAATTCACAATGATGGAGTAGCACCGTTAAAAAAACGACTTGACCAGGTTAACGCCTTGGACAAGGAAGGACTAAAGGAAATTTACCAGGAAATAATTTCTAGCAATCAATTATCTG
>NZ_SMMB01000227.1 GCF_009711365.1 Xanthovirga aplysinae
AATAGGGGGATTTCTTCCGATAACCACGCTGCCGCATTAATGATAGGAAACGGAAATCGGATCAAAATCCTACAAACTGCTTTTGGGGCAGGGGTAGAGACGGTTAATAATAAGGCTTTTTGGTTGCAAATAGGGAATAATAATGGAGGCCGGATTGACCAATCAGGTGCAAGTACACTTGAAGGAGTGGGAAGAAGCATTGGAAATAAGGCCATTCTGTTGCAGTTGAGAAATGGAAATACCGGAGTTATTGAACAGACTGGTGAACGTGGAGGACTTACCCGTGAAAATACCGCCATTTTGATACAAAAGGGATACAATAATTTTGGAAGTATTGACCAGGAAAGTGATGCGGGTACTACCAGGAATAATAAGGGGATATGGATCCAAATAGGAAAACGCAATGGAGGAGAATTGGAGCAGGATGGTGAAGGAGGGAGAGTACGCAACAATTTTGGGTTACTCATTCAAAAAGGAAATGATAATGAGGGTGACCTGCTTCAGGAGGGTTTTGGAAATAGCATTGACAACCATGCCGTTTGGGAGCAAATAGGTGATTATAATAAAGGGACACTTACACAAAGTGGAAACATTACAGGTAATTTCGGAGGAACAAGTCGGGGTAATAATGCCTATTTGTTGCAACATGGAACCTATAATAATGCTAACATTGATCAGAATGGTAATGGAGGAGTAAGTAGATTCAATGAAGCAACCATTTATCAATACGGCGATGAGCATTTTGCCGAAATTATTCAAAA
>NZ_SMMB01000509.1 GCF_009711365.1 Xanthovirga aplysinae
AATAATAGCTATATTTATTAAAATATCAACTTGCTCCATGAAGTCTATTCTTCCAATAACCTTTTTCTTTTTTTTCTTTGTTGTAAACGGTTTTGCGCAGGAGGTCGCTCTACATACAAAATCTAAAAAGGCCATTGCTTTTTATAAAGAAGCGGGCAGTTTTATTCATAGAAGACAATATCCAGAGGCTGTTGAGGTCTTGCAAAAGGCGCTAAAGAAAGATGCGAAATTTTCAGAAGCCCATTTCAGAATTGCTTCTTGTTATGAAAAACTACGAAACCCTAAATTGGCCTTGAAGCATTACCAAGAATTGGCTGTTTTAGATCATATAGAAAAAAGGTTTACCAAAACACTATTGTACATTGCTCGCCTGGAATTTAAAGGAGGGAATTATTCTGCAGCAGAAGATTTTTCCAGGAAATATTTAGAATCAACAGGTAGAGGTGAAAAAGACGATCAAGAAGCAAGAGACCTATTACATAGTGCAGTTTGGGCTCAAGAAAAAATGACTCATCCTTTGGATTTTAATCCTCATCCATTGCCAACTACGGTGAATGCTTTTTCCATGCAATATTTTCCTGTATTGACAGCAGATCAAGCATCTATAATTTTCACAGCAAGAAAGGGAAAAGGGAATTCTGATGAGGAGAATATTTATATTAGTCGAATAAATGATAAGGGAGAATGGCAAAGTCCTAAATCTATCTCTTCAAAAATTAATACTTGGGAAAATGAAGGCACCTCTAGTATTTCCGCTGATGGGCGTACCTTAATCTTTACAAAATGTTCGGACCGGGAAGGGTTTGGTAGTTGTGATTTATACATCAGTTATAAAGTTGGAGAGGAATGGACAAAACCGAAAAACTTGGGATCTGCCATTAATTCTACAGCCTGGGAGTCTCAACCTTCGCTTTCTGCTGATGGGCGTACCTTGTATTTTGTATCAAATCGTAAAGGAGGGTTTGGTAAAAGGGATATTTGGGTGAGTAAGATGGGGGACGATGGGCAGTGGCAACAAGCCAGAAATTTAGGTTCCGATATTAATTCTCTTTATGACGATATTGGTCCCTTTATTCATGCCAATGGACAGACTCTCTATTTTTCTTCTGATCGTTTTCCGGGATTTGGGGGCTTTGATTTATATGCAAGTGAAAAAGAAGGAGAAAGGTGGGCCAATCCACAGAATTTGGGGTATCCCATTAATACTCATGATGATCAAGTTTCATTTTTTGTAAGTTTGGATGGTAAAACGGCTTATTATTCAGTAGATCAGCGGATGGAGGTTGATGGTGTAGGTTCTCAATTGTATGAGGTGGCTTTGCCGGAGGAGGTGAGCGTGAAAAGGCGAAGTGATTTTGTGAGTGGAAAGGTGTTTGATGCAAAAACCAAAAGACCTTTAGGTGCTACAGTAGAGCTTTATGATTTGAATAAAGATTCGAAAATCGCTCAAGTGCAAGCGGATGAAGTAAGCGGAGAGTACCTGATGGTCTTGTCCGAAGGTTCCTCTTATGCTCTATACGTTAATAAGAAAGGATATCTGTTTCAAAGTTTATCCTTCGATTATGAGAACCAAAATGATGAATGGAGCTCAGTTAAGCTGGATGTGTATTTAAAGCCCCTAACCGTTGGTGAGGCAGTTCCATTAAATAATATCTTTTTTGCCATAGACTCTTATCTACTGGACGATAAATCAAAAACAGAGCTTAAGAAGGTCGTAAACTTTATGGAATTAAACCCCAAACTAAGAGTGGAAATAGGTGGGCATACCGACGATGTGGGGTCATCCTCTTATAACCAAAAACTTTCCGAACAAAGGGCTAAAGCTGTTTATGAATTTTTGTTAAAGGCGGGAATTGCCTCCGGTCAGCTAGAATACAAGGGATTTGGGAAAGAAAAGCCTTTTGTTAAGAATAGCTCAGAAGTAAATCGTCAGAAAAATCGCCGTATTGAATTTAAGGTGTTGTAAGGAAGGAAATTTCTTGATTTTAGTTGTTACAGATTTTATTTAT
>NZ_SMMB01001148.1 GCF_009711365.1 Xanthovirga aplysinae
AAAAAAAACAGGAAAAAATTGACCAACTTAACCATACTACATACAAACCTAATACCGACATGGAAACTCCATTATTTAACATTAATCCAAACCTGAAAAAACTCGGGGTATCGGCGACCTTACAAATAAATGAGGTTAGTAATGAATTAATTAGCAATGGAAAGAAAATTTATAAATTTGGTTTAGGAGAATCTCCCTTCCCCGTTCCAGATATTGTGGTTGAAGAACTAAAAGCAAATGCGCATCAAAAAAGTTACCTCCCTGTAAGTGGGCTTTTCGACTTACAGGATTCTATTACGAAATACCTTTTTCGGTCACGAAAAATGGAATTTTCTCCTAAACAAATCTTAATTGGTCCTGGCTCAAAAGAGCTTTTGTTTATACTACAACAAAGTTATAACACTGATCTTTTGTTGCCTTCACCCAGTTGGGTTTCTTATGCACCTCAAGCTCACATTGGCAATCAACGAGTCTTTTGGTTAAAAACAGAGGCGAGTAATAAATGGAAGCTGTCTCCAGAAGTTTTAGATGCACATTGCAAGGGAAATCAAGGACGTCCTCAGCTTTTAATCTTAAATTATCCCAATAACCCTCATGGTTACACTTATTCTGGAGAAGAATTGAAGGCTCTGGCAGCGATTGCTGCTGAACATCAGTTATTAGTTTTGTCCGATGAGATTTATGGGGAATTAAATCATGCTGGAGACCATGAAACCATCGCATCGTATTATCCTCAGGGAACCATTATTAGTGATGGTCTTAGTAAATGGTGTGGGGCAGGTGGTTGGCGATTAGGTTTCTTAGCTTTTCCGGAAGGCCTGTCTTGGTTAAAGAAAGCTATGGCCACCTTTGCCAGTGAAACTTATACATCGGTTTCAGCCCCAATCCAATACGCAGCTATCCAAGCCTTTAAAGGAGGTGCAGAAATCGACAATTATCTTTTTCAGGCTCGGAAAATCTTAAAATCCTTAGGAGGCTACATAACCGAGAAACTTCGGGGTCTTGGGTGTAACATTGAAAATCCTGATGGGGGATTTTATCTATTTCCTGATTTCTCTGGATTTTCGGAACAACTTAATCAAATAGGGATCTCAACCAGTGACGACTTATGCGAGCGAATTCTCCAGGAGACTGGTGTTGCCATGTTGCCTGGTTCCGCCTTCGGCCGTCCCCGGGAAGAATATACCATGCGATTATCCTATGTTAATTTCAATGGAGGAGATGCTTTAAAAGCAGCTGAACAAATCCCTTTGGAAGCTCCAATAGATACAGCATTTTTACAATCTTATTGTTCCAACTGTATAGAAGGTATCAATCGTTTAAGTGATTGGTTGAAAAACAATACTGTACTGTATAAATAGCTATTGCATTTTCTTTATCAATCCATAATCCTATCTCGGCCTCATTTAAAATGAGGCCGTATCTTTATTGGCATTTAAAATCCTTGAAAATTTACCTATCCAAACGGATTTAGAAGTACTCCATATCAACTTAAAACCTTAAGTCTATCAAAACTCAACCAAATACAAACCAGTTTTAGCCAAAAAATAAAATATATTGCTCCATACAAACGAGGAAAGGGTCATATAGAAAAGAATCTTTGAAGATGGGGTTTTTAGTCTGCTTGCGATGATGGTCCCTATAGGAATTCCAAAAATAATAGGCGCTAAGGCAAACAATCCATAAAACCCAAATTTATGCCAAAGCCTAAGGATTTTTCTTAGTCTACCACTGAATCCCTTTGTAGATTTCTTCCTACCAATAAAAGAAAATATCCTTTTCCCTAAATACAAAATCAATATCGTACTCAGTATAGCTGCAGACATATTAAAAAATAACATTTCTACATATGAGAATTTATAAACTGCGCTTAAGGAAGGACCTATATACATCTTCCAAACGCTAAAAAAATAGATACTTCCCGCCTTAGACCAATACGAAGCGCTTACTAACATTCTTTATTAAGTAAAAGTTTTTTTGAGGCTATTGTGAATAAATCAACTAATAAAACTACTAAAAAATTTCAATTCGCCCTTTACAACGACATTTTCCATAAATCGATAATAAAAGAAGATTACTGCCCTAATTATTTATATTTGAATGGGTATTCACTAAAATCATTCCAAAAGTAAAAGAATCCCAAAAAAGCTAAACCACCAAATTTCACCCAGTTTCCCAATTCCAATTTATTTTTAGTTGGTTTTTAGATAATCAATGGGATTAAGAAAGAACATTTTTTTCCAACCTTGTTTGTCACAGTCTATTCGCCAAACGTATGGAATAAGAGTCACTATTGAATAATGAAGATGAGGAGATTTACCAGCAGCATTACCGGTTGTTCCGATGGAACCAATAATTTCATTTCTATTCGCCCACGAAAACGCCGAAGTTTTAATTTCGTCAAGGTGAGCAAAATAATGAATACGCCACTTAGACCCCAAAATTAAAACAACCTTGCCACCCCTACCGATTTGACCACTATAAATTACTAGTCCTGAGGTAGAAGAACGAACATTGGTACCAAGACTTGCAAAAATATCAACACCTTTATGAGTACCAGACTTTCCCCAGGGATAATACCAAAACGATTTCGGGTTAAAATCAGACTTGGTTCCCCCTTGAACTGGCATGGAGAATTTTTGGGGTAAAACAAGCCCTACTCCTATAATTATCAGTAGAATAGGACTTAATTTTCGTTGCCTCAACATGCTTATTATTTCTCCCTAAACTCCTTCTAAAAAACGGTTAATCTTCTCAAAACCCATCATCTTCATCTTCCTTGGCAGTACCTGAACCTTCCTCATCATCTAGTCGCTGGATTGTATCGAAATCTTCTGAATCCGTATTGACAATTGGATCCATTGGTAACTCCAGTACGATAGGATCGTCTTTACCCAGATAATCGGAACGGAACCTATTAACAAAATCATTAGCATCAACCAAATCAGAAATGGAAAAAGCATACTTCCCTATATTAGCTTTCCCTGCTTTGGATCTCTCTTGAATGTTTCGGTTAAAATCTTCATTGGAAGCATAAATATAAGAACGGTTTCCTTCGTAACTAATATAATACCAGGAGCCTGGAGAAGCCTGAATAAAGACATTTACCAAATCCCCTTCCTGATGTTTTTTTATTTCCACATAACCATCAAAACTACCATTTACATCAAATTGCATCATGTTGGAAAAACCAATCTTCCCATCCGAAAACCAAGCCTGGTGTTCATCAGACCAATTCAAATCCACATCAGAAAGTACAAGATTTTCAAAAAACGTCTTGGAAATTGAAGACAAAGGCACATAATCTTGTAATGATTTTTCTTCATAAACTTTAGCCACTCCATCCCCTTCCAATTCACCCAGACGATACAAAAGCTGGGTTTTATCACGATTAGCCCCACCTATTCCCAATCTTTCTATGACTCCTGTTAAATCAGTAACCATTAGTTCAGCAGCAGTCAAAGGAATTCCAAAATCAAAAGCCAACAGCGCATTCATTTGGTATTGACCTTCATAGATATTTCCATCTCCTTTACCAGATGCTAAAATTTTAAATTTCGGGGCTTGTAAAAAGTTTACTGGGCCTTCAAAACTTATAGCACCACTTTCTTCATTAAAGGTAAATTGTCTCCCCTCAAAAGATTTAGTCTTAGCTTTGTCCTTTTCCTGAATGATATATTCGTTTTTAGAAGGGTCGTAACGAAGCTTTCCTTTTGGAACAAAAAATGCAAAATCGTCCAAACCCTCATCCTCCTTGGTGCTTTCCACCATCTGTCCGTATAACTCCTGTGTAACCGCATCAAAGAAGAGCCCTGCCTTTGGTTGATTTCCAGAATCAGTAAGAGCTTGATCAAAATCAATGATCACTTCCTGACTTTGGGCATTATCACTTTTATATTGAATCCATGTGTTATTATTGGCAACGCTTTTCATATCCAGCTTCACAAAACCATCCAACTCCAAGGCTTTTTTATGGGCATACATCTTTACCGTTCCTTTAAAAAGCATACCTGGAGAAATACCCAGTTGTTCAGCATCAGAAATTTCTGCTGAAGAAACAGTATGCGCACCTATCAAATTACCCTTTTTATCCTTTGTTTGTTCTAAGACAAATGAATTCATCCGAATAGCAAAAGTATCTTCCACCGCAGTGACGAGCTGATAAATGGCACTTCCCTCAAATTCATTCCTAGAATAAATTCTTATTTTTCCATCATATAAAGTATGATACTCATTCAGGGTATCCATCAATACCATGGCATTTGTAAACTCTTTTATTTGGGAATTTTCGAGAACTAAGGCCTCGTTGTTATCCGGTATAATTTTAGCGTCAGCCACCTTTATATACGGAATACCAGAGATATTTAATTTTAAAGAATTAATATCATAAAGGGCTTCCTCAGCATTGAAGGCCAAAGAATCCAACTCCTTACGGGTAGAATAAAAATATGACATGCTTAAATCCACATCTTCCGGCTTACTCATACGAACCGTTTTATCCTGAAGGTCCCAATATGCCTTGGAAATAGAGGTTCTCATCTGAGCATAAGGAAAATCTATAGCTGCGTTTCCTTCCTCTTCAGGGCCTATTTCGGCCAAATTTTTATCCAACTGAAAGGTCAAGTTAACATCAGATCCTCTTAGTGCTGGTTTTGCAGGGTTATCCGATTTAATCTCAAAACGTGCATGTCGACCCACAAATAAATTTTCCTGAAAATTGAGGCTGTCAGATATAGCTTCAGATCCCCTAGTCAACAACCTTCCCTGACCGGAAACCCCTTTTTCACTGACTACAACTGCACCTTCCAATGAGGCAGTTTGGTCATAAAGATCAAATGGCTGTTTTAAATTATCTATAGCTAAGCTGTCTTGGGAGGGTTTCCAAACCATGGCATAATCTTCGACGAAAGCCTGAGGGAAAGAAGCTTCTCCCAAAACTCCTGGATCTATGGTGGCAAAACTTCCAATTGCTTTTACAGAATCCAAATAAAAAGTAAAGGCCTCTGACTGCAATTCTGTAGTCAGGTATTCTATTTCTCCATTTACAACCAATCCTTTATTATTTAAATTGAGTTGCTTGTAGGCTTTTGCTTTTCCCTCAAACAGAGTATATCCATCGGAGGGAATTTCATGCACAAAACCCAAAGAGTTATCATCCATTACGGTAAGTTTCTCCTCAAAGGAAGGGAAAATGCCTCCTGTTTCCATTGTACCATCAAAGGAAATGGCCTTTCCATCTGCTTTGTTCATACTATCCAATTCGAAAGGTGGAATAAGGAAAAACACACTTTTATCGTAAGCTCCATCCAGAATTTCTGACTTATTAAAATAGACAATGGATTCACTACTGGACTTGAATAATGGATATTGGGGAAATTCCCTAGTTGAAGACTTATTATCCGGTTTATCCACATACAATGTACCAGAGGAGTTTACTAGCACATTATCCAAACTACGTTTAATCAACTTATTGGATTTATTTCGTTTACCTGTATTGATATGAAAACGAATGGTATCAATTTCCGGTAAATCCACTAAAAACTGGTCATAATCAAAATAAAAATTCTTCCCTTCATATTCCAGGTTTCCGGCAAACAGCATTCCATCAAAGCGGAAATCCCGATTATTGAGCAAAACAATTTCGTAGTTTTTAGGCTTGATCTTGACGTCATTATATTCACTTATGGTAAATTCCTTTACCCCCCTAATTTTGAGTTCGTTGGTTTTAAGACTTAAAGTAGCATTTGGCCCTGATGGACTTACTGATGGTATATTAAGGTTATCAAAATCTTTTCTTTTTCGATCTGAAAACACATAATGCAAAGCTTTACGCTTCACTTTTATATGACCCGAAATTTTATCATAATCAATATATCCATTCTGCATTAACATTATTAGGGCCCCTTTTAAAGCATTGGCATGTACCTGGTATTGTTTGAGCAACTCATCTAAATAAAAATCGGTCGTCCTGTTTTTTCGAGAATAATTGACCAGCAGCAATAAAGGATGAAAGTCATAGATTCCCGAAAGACGATTAAATTCTTCTTTATTAAAGTATTCTAACGAACTAAAGGTTGCGGGGACCTGATTGCTGGCATTTAGTACTGAAAAATCTAGGGAATCTGTATTCAAATCCCACTTTAATAAATCAGCCCTTAATTCCATTTCATATAAAGAGGCGGTATAGGGGGTGTTTTTAAACCCTCCCTTATCCTTGAGAAGGCGAAGCTGTTTCAGCTCTTTGTTATAAGAAAACTGAACCGCGGGGTGATAAATGGAGTCCTGACTTCCCTGGTAAATAACAATTGCGGCTCTTGGAGAAGTAATAAGAGAGTCCTTCAGATCAAATCGCCTCGAATTTACAACGAATTTTGGATGGCCTGAGGGCCCAACTTCCAAGGTTGATGTCCCTGAATTAAGAGATGAACTATAGATTTTATTGCCATTTAAAGAAAACCCTCCTTTATACACCAAATCGTCGGCCCCCAAATTCTCCACTTTTATGTTATCATCATATGATTTGAAACGAGGATATTGGGCATCTTCTGGAAATTGATGTTTCTTACTTTTAAATTCAAACACCCCTTCTACCGGTTCTTTAATTTTGCCGTTATAAGTCAATTTTACTTGCTCAGCACTTAGTTCTGTTTTATTGACTGCAAAACTATATTTGTCGAAAGTGGCATAAACATCCTCTCCAGATAACCCTGTAGAAGACCAATCAAAACGTCCCCCCTCTCCCACAAAGATCTTTTCTGTAATCAAAAATTCACCATTTGTTTGCTGAAGGGAAACAGAGTCATAGGGCGTCACAAAAACCAAATTATTTTGGTTAAAATGAATGACGGCACCCTTTACCGGAGGCAAAATCACCTCTGGTAAAGTGGCCAACAAGACATCGGAGGACTCCTCTTGAACTGGTTCTTCAAAAGACTCCCAATCGGTATTCCAATTATCATCAGATTCATTATCCCAATCTGAAAACCAATCCTCATTTTCCTCCTGGGTTGGCTCCGAATCCTGAAGACTTTCATCTGCCTCTGTAATAATTATTTCCTCTTCTTCAAGAAACTCAAAACTGTATGTACCTCCTTTGGCATATAAAGAATAAAACCTAGTTTGATACAAGGTTTGGCTTTCAAAAAATAGCCTTAAATTCACAAAATAGGTTTGCAAAGTTTTGCTATCGTAATTTGAAAGGGCTTTTTGGGTCATTTTCAGCAACTCGTCGAATAATTCATCATTTATCCCATTCGTCTTTTTTGCATGGATAAGCATGCCCATAAATTGCTCAAAATAGGGTCTGCTTTTAAGTCGCTTTTCCTGCATTTTTAAAGCAATATCGATAATTTCCTTCTGCAGAGTGGGGCCAAATCCTGTATTGTCCCATAGTTGTTTAAACTCCTCTCCTAAAGCAATAGCATTCGCATTTTTTGTAGTTTGCATCAGGGAATACAACTGCCCGCCAAAACTCTGCGGATCATTGTTAAGGGCAGTTTTCTGAGCTTCTGCCAATGTCCCTTGTAAAATAAAGAACAAAACTCCAATAAGTCTTATATATTTCATTAGCAAATGGTTCTATTCATTTATCAATTTAATAATACAGTGAAGGAATTAATTTCTTCCTCTATTCATTATGGTTAACCGAAAAAACAAGCTGGAATAATTAAAATACTTTCCTTTAACTTAGTAATACAACTAATCTGGCTACAATTTGTGAATTTAAAAAATTGGAAAGGTTTTTTAACAATTATTTTGGATAGGATTTTTAGGATTAATGGTTCTTTGGATAACAAAGATTTTTTTTGGGTATAGAAAATGAACAGCAAATAAAAAAATTAATGTGAGAATAAGGGAATATAAATCCTCAATAAAAATAACCAATATCGATGAAATTGAAGATATCTGGTAGGTAGAATAAATAGAATTGAATAAATTTTTTGTAAAGCCCAAGGCTATTCACTGTATTCAGGTTGTGAAAAATTCCATAGATCCCGATTTTACATTATCCCTGCCTTTCCTAAAATTCCTCCAAGATATTAGTAGATCATAATTTAAATTGCCAATGTCCAAATTCATTTCTTATCAATATAGTAAGATAAAAAAAATGACGTCAACAGCTTTCTCCTAAACCTTTATAGCCCTACTCTGCTTAATCTTTATAAAAAGACCATTTATTGATGAAAGTTTTTCCTGGTCTTCCAATCCTACTAGTCTGCATTTCTTTTTTGATTGGTAGGGTTAATTCGTCATGGAGTAAAGAAAAGCCTACCCCTTTTCAGCCTCAGAAAAAGGACACTGTTAACGCTAATAAAATTCAACCTCTAGACCTCACTTCATTATTTTTAGAAGTAGGCAACACCCTGGACCAATTAAACAAAACCCGACTAAAATATGAATCAGGAAACTATCTTCTTTCCCAAACTAATAAGTTTAAGCAATTAGAGGAGAAAATTAAGGCCTTTAGCAATAATCCCAGATATTTTAAAGAACAACGTCATCTCTTTAGTTTACTTCAAGACCAACAAAGACAATGGAGCCACTTTCAAAGAGAATTAGAAGAATTGCAGTCAAGTTTGTACAATAATGGAAAGAACCTTGGTAAAGACTTTGATGAAATAGAGAAAAACAATGAAATATGGGTTCTTACAGCATCTGCTTACAAAGGAAAACTTCCCATTAATATCCAGCGAGATTTAAATCAATTAGTTCGAAACATACAAGCTGTTAAGACTTTACTTGCCAACCGTGCTAAAGATATCTTTTTACTTCAACATAGTTTGAACAGTCAGTTGGACTTTGTCCGAACAAAAAACCAAGAGGTTAACAGTCAACTGATCTTTGTCCAAAGAACATTATTAGAAGCTGATAGTCCCCCCTTATGGTCAGCCTTCAACAAGGAAAATATTCAACCTTCCGATAGTCAGTCTGTAAAAGACAACCTGAAGGGTACATATTATGATTTACAAAGTTTTTATACAGACAATAAGTCGGAAATTATTCGATCTCTGCTCTTTTTGGTTTTATTACTTTTTTTATTTGTAGTAATGCGAAAAAGGCTTCATGTTAAGCTACAGCAATACGATAATCCAGAGCTTCAATCTGTTTATCGTATGCTAATTCACCCAATTGCCCTAGTTATTTTCCTTATAATATTTAGCCTGTATCAAAGCATTGATAATGCACCGGTAAGTGTTACCCGATTGGAAAGCTTTTTGCTTTTGCTGGCTATTTACCAAATTCTTCCAGGGCAAATTCCTGATAAATACAAAGACGCTTTATTTTACTTTGTCATACTTTATTTTCTGTTTACCCTATTTGCTATTTTTATGAGCTTTTCCGCTCTTCAACGGCTGTTAACTTTTGTACTCAACATTGGAGTCTTATTTTTTCTTATTCGTTATTTCGTTAAATCAAGCCTTTTTCGACCTTTCTTGATAAATACAAAGGGAAGATTTCTGTTATTAATACTTCTTTTATGC
>NZ_SMMB01000650.1 GCF_009711365.1 Xanthovirga aplysinae
CCAGGTACAGGCCACTAAACCACCAATAAAGGCAGCCAAAAAACCACCAGACAAGGCTGAAATTGAAATCCCTGATGCCACAGAAGGATCTTTAATGAATTCCAGGGCTTTAAGGAATGCTGCCCCCAAAATAGGAATTAAAACCATAAGGAAAGAGAAGCGGGTAGCTTCTTCCTTTTTTACACCTAATAATAGACCAGTGGCAATAGTGCTTCCAGATCTGGAAATTCCCGGTAAAATGGCACAAGCTTGTGCTAAACCAATGATAAAGGCTTTTTTAAAACTTACCTCTCCCTCCTGCTTTTTAGCATAAAAAGTAAATCCAAGTAGTAAACTGGTAACGATTAACATGGATCCCACAAAAACTATTTTTCCGCCGAAAAAGGAATTAATTTGTTCTTCAAATAACAGACCTACAATCATTGTAGGAATTATTGATAAAATGATTTTAAGGCCAAAGCTTAAGGATTCATTCCACTCAAATTTGAAAATGTCACCAATGATTTTTCCAATGTCTTTTCGAAAAACGACTATGGTACTAAGAGCAGTAGCACCATGTAAGACTATGGTGAAAAGTAGGTTGTCCTCGGTGGCGGTATTCAGTAAAGCACTTCCAATTTCAAGGTGTCCACTACTACTAACCGGTAAAAATTCTGTCAATCCCTGTACTAAACCAAGGATTATCGCCTCTATCGTACTCATTATTTTTTATTTATTATTTTCTTTTGTGTTTGCTAAAATGGCAAAAAATTCAATAATAAAGCCGGTCATGACTACTATTGGCCCTAATGTAATTCCTAAAAATCCAAAGCCAAAAGGCTCCTTATCCAAGGTCATGATGAAAAAACCAACGATTAAGGTAAATATGCCAACAAGCATTAATACATAATTTTTTTTTCCAAACGGCAAATTGTTCTTCTTGTTATCCATAGTTTAATATAATTCGTCTAATGAAAGCTTTAGATATTTTTTGACGGCTCTAAAGGTACTAATAAAACTGATAAATGCACCAAGGACTATTAATCCTCCAAACAAAATTAAGATTTCGTAAAGATCCTGAAGTTTTTTTAAATCTGCCACCTTGTGATTTGCATATTGCAGAATACCGAATAGGGCCAAAGAAGCTAATAAACCAGCCAATAGTCCATGTCCTAAAGAGCGCATCAGAAAGGGTTTTCTAATAAATCGGTCTGTAGATCCTATCAATTGCATGCTTCGGATTAAAAATCGTTGAGAAAATAATGCCAGTTTTATGGTGTTATTGATCAATATAACTACTGTTGTTAGTAATATAATCAGTAGGCCAATTAGCACTAATCCTATTTTTGCCAAATTCTTTTGGATAGATTCTACTAAATTCTCGACATAGGATACTTCATAAACACCATTTATGGCGCTTATTTCTTTTTCTATTATGTTAAGTTTTTCTTTGGTCTGGAATTCAGAGGCTATTTTTATCGTGTAGGTATCCCTGAGTGGGTTTTCCCCTAAAAATTCGGTAAAGTCTTCTCCCGTTTCTTTAATAAATTTTTCAGCAGCCTCTTCTTTTGGAATAAGTGTCACCAAGGCCTGGTTTTCTTTCTTAGCCGTAAAATCTTTTAAAGCTAAGGTTTTCCCAATTTTAGTCCTTTCATTCTCAGTGATGTGTTTATTGAGGTAAACCTGAACTTCAATGTTTTCTCTTATAATTGAAGTTAGTTTCTGGGTGTGCAAAAGTAAAAGACCAAATAAGCCAAAAACAATAAGGGCTAGAAAAATGCTGAATAATACGCTAGCATAAGGGTAGCTTCCTGCTTTCTTTTTATTTCGATTTTTGGGACTTTCTTTCATGTAGCAACAAATGTAAAAATAAATTTAGTTTTTGAATCCTGGTGCCACGGTTAATTTAAGAGGAATTTTCTATTGGTTGGTTGATTTTCGGGGAAAATTTAATAGAGGATTAATTTTAGAGAAAAAAACTAAGAAGGGGTCAAAGGATAAATTATGGGTAATTTGGTTTTTACTTTAAAAAGTTAACATGCCTAAAAAGGCCAGGGAAAAGATAGTAGTATTGCTATACAGGATTATCTCCTTATGTTGGTTGTCCCTGAAAAAGCCTTCTTTTTAGAAAGCCTTTCACTATAACAAACATGTTTTCATTCCAGCCCAATTAGAGGTTTTTGTTCTTCCGAATGTCTAAAAGTTTTTCGATGGTTTTTTCATTTTTGATCATTTTTAGAGGTTTTACTTTCCTTTGGTCCTCCTTTAACCAATAAAAATTCCCTTCATAGTAAAGGTAAAGCCGATTGTTAGTGGTTGCTTTGATTTCGATGATTTCATAAACTGATTTACCAAAATCCCCATAAAGAAAAAGTTTTTCCCCTTGAAGCTGGTAATGAAATTTATATCTCACATCTTTAATAGTTTCAATCTTCCTCATAACCCTTTCTGTTGCAAAATTGGAATTATGAGCATCTATTTGACTTTCTCCGGAAATATAACTTTCATCTTCTAAATCAAACTGGTCTGGGACCTCAGGAAGTTGTACGTCAAAAGAATTTTCTGCTAAATTACTTTCCTTGAGTGAGGAAAGTGGTGGTTGTTTTTCGCTTTTAACTTTTACTAATTGGTCAATATTGGGATTTTCAGGAGCTATATTTTCTGCCGGGTTTTCTTTATTGGCAGCCGGCGGGATTGGAATATCCTCCTCCGTTTTGGATTCTTGGTTTTGTTCTAAGGGAAGTTCTAAAACCAATTTGTTATCTATAGAGGGTTTTTGGCTATTTTGGGTAAAAAAATAGGTTGAAAGTCCAATTAAGGCTGCTGTACTAATGCCCCCAGCTATTTTAAGAGAATTAAAAAGGCGAATTCTGGTTAAACTAATGTTTATACCTTGAAGTTGCTCTTTAAGCTGTCCTTTACGGAAATTTTTTATTCCCTGAATAATATCTTTCTCCCTATTGTACTCATTTCGGAATAAAAGATCATTATTCAATTTTTCATGAAATACTTCTGTT
>NZ_SMMB01000508.1 GCF_009711365.1 Xanthovirga aplysinae
ACTTTTCCAAAAACAATAGTTAAATAGTACAAATCGCCAAGTACTTAGCTATTCATTCTTTATTGAAATTAGATCTTTTCAAGTGCATCAGCCAGCATTTCAATTTGCTCCTTGGAGTGGGTTGGAAAATTGGCTATTCTGATATGTAGATCCTTAAATTCGCCATAACCTCCACCAATAGTCATTCCTTTCTTTTTCAAGTCTTGTATTATGTCAGCTGAGGAAACAGCTGTTTTGCCAACAATTACTGTTTTTGATTGATGTCTTTTTTCTTCTACAAATGGTTTAAAAACATCGCTCTTATTCAAAGAGTTGTAAAGTATTGCGGCCTTTGAATTAGTCTCTTTCCTGATCTGATCTATACCCTTTTTTAACATGTCTTCAACTACTTTTCCCAGCAGATAAATTCCCATACTATTGGGGGTTTCTGGGGTCTGATTTTTAAGTCCTTTTTCATATAGGGTGGGGAGACTATGGTAATAACCAATGTTTTTACCTCTTCGCATTCTGTTTTCTGCCTTTTCTATGCACCGATCATTGACAAGCCACACTCCTAGACCTGGAGGTAAACCGAAGCATTTTTGAACTGAAAAATAAACCGTATCTACTTTAGAATAATCAATATTTACATAAGGAAGGGACGAGACAGCATCTACTGCTATCAATTGATCAGGAAAGGCTTCTCTTATTTTATAAATGTCTTCTAAGGGTTGGGTAGCACCGGTGCTAGTTTCATTATGAGTGATTCCTATCAATTCATGCGTTTCGGCAATCATCAAATTGTCAATTTCCGGGCATGAACCGGCAATACTTTCTACCTTATGGGCTTCTTTTCCAAATGCCACCGCCGTTTTATAAAAACGTTCGCTAAAGGCACCGTTGACTAGATGGAAGGATTCCTTATCCACGCAATTCTCTATAATCCGTTCCCAAATCTCTGTAGCTGAGCCTGTAAAAAAGATTTGAAAGTTATCAGGAAGCTTTAATAATGTCCTTAAATTTTCTACAGTCTCCCCATAAAAACTCTTAAAAAAGGAACTTCTATGGGAAATAGAAGCAACATTTGAGTCGAGGGCAGATTTTAGGTGCTCACGCACCGTGAAATATAAGGCGGATGGACCGGGGGTGAAATATATTTGGTTTTTCATCGATTCTCTTTGGATAGATATCCTATTGGGTTTTAAAAATCTTTCTTATTGGCTTTACTGCTTCGAATTTATATAATAAATCGGAATTTTTGGGGTCAATGTTTTCAGAAAAGTTATTCTTTGTAATAAAATAGAAAGTTTAAAGATTCTTGCCAAAAAATTGGCCTTCTTTCAAAAAGGAAATGAAAATGAGAGCTTTTATTGAAAAATAGAAATAAAAGGAGACGTTTCTCCGTTGAATGTTAGTGTTGGAGCAACAGAGAGGACTTGCTTTAGATTAATTTAATAAAATAAGATCCCAAAAAGTTAGGCACGTATTGATCTATTAAGAAAAAATGTGGTACCTTTGACTTATACTTAGAGCATTGTTCGGAACGAAGATATACTCACTTGGTCCCGGAGCAAATTTTTTAACTCTAACAGTTATTATTTAACCGAGTGAAGCCTGCTTTCAAAACCGGGCCTCAACCCTTTTACGAGGGTCATTCTTAGGAATGTTAACAGTGGATTGTTGCGAAGGATGGGCAGCTCAAATCCTGTCTTTTAAGGGGGGTTAAAAATGGTCTTTCGGGATTATAGGTGAGTACCTTAAATAGGCTGCCGTTAGGTGGCCTTTTTTATTTCCTTCCTTTGAACAAACCGGAGATTTCTTTATCCAACCTTTCGTACAAACCCAGGTTAATGTAATTCTCATGGAAAATAAGCTAATGGCTCTATAGAGCTCCATAATTTACCTTATGTGTGGTATTTTAAGTCAATAATGTGTTTTTTACTTGGAGGAATTAAAAATTTTCCCTGGGTGAGGAGGATAAGTATCAGCTACGGCTAAAAGTAAAACAGAAAAAGGAA
>NZ_SMMB01000498.1 GCF_009711365.1 Xanthovirga aplysinae
GGGTAGTTGATCAACTACCCTTTCTTTATTTATAGCCTTTAGAGGCCTATTTTTTACTTGCATTAAAAAGCTTCTGCTTTTCTTCTTTGCTTAGGCTTTCGTAACCAGAAGCTGATATTTTATCTAGGATAGCATCGATTTCAGCTTGTTCTGTTTTTGACATTTTACTTTTTGGAGCCGAAGATTGACTAGTGTTAGTCCGGTGATAAGTGACCTTAATTTTAGATTTCTTCTTAAATAGGTCCAGGTTTTTGAAAAATGCAATGATTTTTAATACCGGTTTTCCCAAATCAATACCTTTGCGCATTTGGCTTACATATAAATAACCAATGAGGGCGCCTCCCAGGTGGGCAATATTTCCACCCGCATTTGCTCCTGCAGTGCCCAAAAGGGAAATAAGAATATAGATGGCAGCAATGTATTTTAATCGAACGGGCCCAATAAACAGAAGGAAAAAAGTATAATCGGGTAAAAGGGTTGCTGCAGCCACGACAATGGCATATACTGCGGCTGAGGCTCCAACCATTTGGCTGTTGATACCAGCATAATAGGGAACAAAATTATAAACTAATAAATAGATCACTCCTCCAGCTAATGCTCCCAAAATATATAAGGATAATAATTTCCTGCTTCCAATGTATTCCATTAGAAGTTTGCCAAACCAATACATCACAAGCATATTAAAGAAAATATGAAGTATGCCTGCATGCATGAACGCATAAGTTATGATGGTCCAAGGTCGGCTTAAAAATAGGCTGAAATTTGAAGGAATTGCCAATTGGCGGTTAATGCTTTCCATTAAAGGAGAAAAGCCCATTGGGATAGAAAGCACTCCTAACACTCCTAATACAACAAAGACGGCTATATTGATAAGGATAAGCTGAATTAAGCTGTTATCCCTTTTTTTGAAGGCGCTTTTAAATTCTTCTAACAAACTATTCATCAAGGTTTCCTTTGACGTTTCACTAAACAGTTAATGGCTATTAAGTTAACTTATTTTTATACAGTTTATTCCCGTAAAATATTGTTTTTGGTTGGTATCAAACAAATTTATGATCCTATGCCCTTATCACACTTTTTGATCAATTATTCATTATAAATTATTAAATCTTCACCTAAATCAATACCTGGAATTATAACGATTTCCTCTCCACATTCGAAGTAAAATATAGGCAAAAAGCATTCCTCCCAAGTGAGCAAAATGGGCCACATTATCTCCTGGTTGATTGAGAATACCTGCATATAATTCATAAATACCATAAAGGGCTACAAAGTATTTGGCTTTGATTGGGACAGGGAAGAATAAAAGCATGAGTTCGAGATTTGGGAAAAGCATGCCAAAAGCCATTAAAATCCCAAAAATAGCTCCTGATGCGCCCACTAAAGGAATACCCATTTTATAATATAAGGCTCCCCTGGCTAATTCAATGCTTTTCTGAACAGCTGCATGACTATCCGGATTATCATAAAATGAATTGATAAAATCGTAATAGGAATTATAGGCAAAGGACAGGTCTTTACTGATAAGATTACCAAATGCATCGGGTCCAGGATTTGCCATATAAGCACTTACGGCTTCCTGTAGGTGATACATCTCAACTGTATTTACAACAGAATAAAGGAAACTGGCACCCAGTCCTGTCACCATATAAAAAATAAGGAATTTATTGGACCCCCACATTCGCTCTAGCATGGGCCCAAACATGAATAAGGCAAACATATTCCCAAATAAATGCCCCAAACTACCATGCATAAACATGTGGGTAAATATTTGATAGGGCCGGAAAGTATCTGCCTTATAAAAAGGTAATCCAAAAATATCTTGAAAGTCATATGGTAAAATCTCTCCCGCCAAAAATGCCCCGATATTGATCATCAGAAGGGTTTTTACCATTGGGGTTAAGTTTCTAAACATGTTTTAGCAAT
>NZ_SMMB01000186.1 GCF_009711365.1 Xanthovirga aplysinae
AATCAGCAAAGGTGTTCCAGCGGTCTTCTATAGAATTGGCAGGGTTCATCATATAGTCCATGAAAAGGCCAAGAGGAGCTACTTCTGAGGGTTGCCGTTCAGCGATGTTTACTTCAGCCTGTTCATACCAGGAATCTAATAGTTTTTGTGCCCCTTCCATACCTCCCATTATGGCTGCATTCTTAAGGACGCCTTTCATAATCGTTCCTTTATTCTCCCAAAAGGCTTTACCAATGTTGGTTACTAATTTATTTAGAGCAGGGCTGCCTAAATCTATTTCGGTAGTAATGTCCACATTTACATCGATCACAACATCTATCACCACATCAATGTCGATGTTAGTATCTATATCAATATCTATTACTACCAAAAAGTCTATATCAATATCTATATCAATGTCTATGGTTATAGCAGTATCAACCTCAGTATCTACTTCTGAGTCTATGTCGGTGTCCACACTCACGTTTATAATTTCACCAATGTCTTCAGAAACACTGGTAAGGCTATCACCTACCGAGCTAGCTTCGGAAGAGACGGCTCCTTTCACCGAATTGATAATAGCTTTTCCGCCACTTAGTAAGGCAGAAGAGGCATCTTTTCCAAGGGCAATTACCCCATCAGCCAC
>NZ_SMMB01000338.1 GCF_009711365.1 Xanthovirga aplysinae
CAAAACGCGAAAAATAACCATCCAACAACCATTTGCAAAGGACGAATGGTTAATTCCATGGCAAAATGGTTATGTATCCGTTATTGCTAGCTGTTGATCTATTATTCAGAAAATAGGATTTAAATGTTAAATGGATTGCTTTAATTAAGTTATTGTTCTATCGAGATGTGGGATTAAATTACTGTGTTTCAATGCTGTATTGATGTGAATTAGATTGCTAATTATTTCTTGATTACTTGCATTTAAAATATAGCTCATAGGACAGTTTCTTTTTTATTTATAACATTTAAATTTTAAAAATTTATGACCAAAATCTTAATTTCTAAAATTGCTTTTCTATTCTTGGCTTTAGCAATTTTTGTCAGTGCCTGTCAAGAGACAGATCATGAAATTGCACCTGTCGATGAAACCTTAGTTTCACCAGAGGTATCGGCACAATTTGCTTCCCTTGGATTTAACCCTATTGATATCGAAAAAGTAGGTGAAAATTATTTGGTGGGCGGCGATATTATAGTAACTCCAAAAGCTTTGGAGAACATGAAGGAAGCCATTGTGGTGGGAGGTCCCTCAGGAGAACAGTATCGTACTTACAATTTGGTAAGTGCCCCAAGGGTAATAACGGTCAAAGGTCGTTCCCTTTCAAGTACAGTTAGTAATGCCTTGAACTTGGCAATTGCTAATTACAATAATGAGAACCTTGGGATTACCTTTCAAAGAGTAAGTAGAGGAAGGGCTGATATTACTTTAAGAGAAACAGGAAGCAGTGCAGGTGGGGTAGCCGGTTTCCCTGAGGGAGATGGAGATCCTTATCCTTCCATCACTATTTATGGGGGAACTAGCAGTTATGGGTTAGACGTAGTGAAGCATGTAATTACTCATGAATTGGGACATTGCATAGGTTTACGACATACCGATTGGTTTGATCGTTCATTTAGCTGTAGTCCTCCATATGATGGAGTGGAAGCGGCAAATCCAGAGGGTGCTGTACATATTCCTGGAACAAATCAATCATTTGATGCTAATTCAGTTATGAATTCTTGCTTTAATTCAGCTTCTACTGGTGTGTTCTCAGCAGGAGATAAAACTGCCTTAGATTACCTCTATTAACAAGAGACCCTCTTTTTGGCAGTGTTGCAGAGCTTCTAGATTGTAACCTTACATATTTGACTACTTTTTTTT
>NZ_SMMB01000348.1 GCF_009711365.1 Xanthovirga aplysinae
AAAATTTGGCTAATCGTATGTTGACAAGTACTGCTTGGGAAACTGCCAATTCAACAGGAATTATTTCCGAATTCGATTTTGAAACCACTCAAAAATTAACTCAAGCTTATTCATTACAAAAGATAATAATGGATAAATCTATTATTAAAATAATAGACTATTATTTTAATACGGAAGCACATAAAAAGGAAAACATTGATGCAATCCTAATTCAATTTCATTTAAGATTTAGCGAATTAATAGGACGAGAAAATTTGATGGAAATTCGATATGAAAATGCGATAAAAAGCATAAGATAAAGTGCCTAACAATCGCTATACCCAATAAGGGGGTAAGTGCTAGATTGAAGGCATGGTGCTTTAAACAAATCCCGCCAAATCGTTGATTTGTTTTGATCTGATTTTTTCATTTTATAAAGTCAAATCAACGATCTGGCTCAGTGCTAGTCCGAAAGTTTGTACTTTAAAGCCCCTTACTGGGCATAGCGTGGCCGTTATGCCCAAGCTAAAAAATGAGACTGCTAATAATTAACATACTGCTTTTAATTTCAACCAAACTCTGTGCACAAACAGACCTTGGAATTGGAATTGTTTCAATTGACTTTGATGACAAAACAATCCTAGAGTTTTTCAAAGACAGTTCGCAGACCGATCCAATTAAGGTTGTGGAATTCTTTAACGACCCAGCTATAAAAAGTTGGAATATTAAAAACCTGCAACAACAAAGAAATTGGTTAAAACCTGAAATACTTTGGCTGGACTATTATGCTTTTAATTTTCGGTGTATTTCAAAAAATGAAAATTGGTTCGAGGTCATCGTAAATAATGAATTAGGTCAAACCTATTGGATAAAAAGCTCAGAATCTACAAAATTCAAAAATTGGGAGAATTATTTGAAAGGAATGTTCTCAGTTGCTCGACTTTCAGAACAGCCACAAAAGATAAGAAGTGCCCCTGTTGAAAATGCCAAAGAAATGGATTATCAAGGAAGAGACTGTTTTGTTGTTAAATCAATGAAAGGTGACTGGATAGAAATCACAACACCACCATATTGTGACGAAAACTATACAGACAGTAAAACTCCAATCAAGTCAGGTTGGATAAAGTGGAAAGTAGGAAATACTTTATTAATTCAATATTTTACTACAAGTTGAAAAATAAAAAAAGCAAGGGCATAACAATGGCGAGCTGCCATGCTTTTCCAACGCGC
>NZ_SMMB01000410.1 GCF_009711365.1 Xanthovirga aplysinae
TATTTTATAAACGAAAGGGTAAAGGTGATTCCCTCATTTGTCTACATGGTTTTCCTACTTCCTCTTGGGACTTTTGCCAAATATGGGATTCATTAACAGAACGTTTTGATGTGTTAGTGCACGACCTTATTGGACTTGGTAAATCAGAAAAACCACAACTTCCCATTCCAATTAGTTTACAAGCCGATATCGTTGAAAATTTGGCAATTAACCAAGGGGTAAAAAAAGCCCACATTCTAGCTCATGATTTAGGGGATACCATAGCACAAGAACTTTTAGCAAGGCAACTTGAAAATAAATCAAAAATCAACTGGCTCTCCTGTGTCTTTCTCAATGGGGGTATTTTTCCTGAAACTCATCGACCGCGATTAATCCAAAAATTACTGCTTTCACCCCTGGGCTCACTGGTGGCCAAAATAACCTCCGAAAGTATTTTCAGGAAAAATATGATTGCTGTTTTTAGTAGGAAACATCCACCAAGTGAAGAGTTTCTGGTGGAATCTTGGAAGTTAATGACTGAAAAACAAGGGATTTCTATGATCCCTAGACTCATTAAATATATGAAAGAAAGAAACGTGAATCGAGATCGATGGGTAACTCCATTGAAAAATTCCATCGTTCCCATAAAACTTATAAATGGAATTGAAGATCCAATTTCTGGCATACATGCAGCTAAACGATTTGCAGAAGTTATTTCCCATGCAGATATAAAATATTTGAAAAATGTAGGACATTACCCTCATGTAGAGACTCCAAAAAAAGTGTTAGAAGCAATCTTTGAGTTTCACGATCAACTATCAGTAAAATATTAAAAAAAGAATAGGAGATTAATCATAATTCAATTTAACAATAAAGTTTTAAGGAAGATAAATTATAGAAAAGGCCAATAAAACCTATTTTTCAAAAATAAACCGCTTCAATTACTTCTTTTCTCCCAATTTGAAGTAAGGATCAAACTCATAAATTGAATAAATAGGCAATAGACAATGCTAATACCCTATTTCTAGCTTTCTCATCTGGAATATTAAAAATGTTTGCCACTCCCAGGTCATATCCAATTTTCACCTGGTAGTTCCTCCCCTCAAAACCTCCTCCTAAGTTTAAACCAAAATCAAATCTTCTTATACTATCTTCCGAAGAGCCAATCTTTAAATCAGTTCTTCTAGTTATTACATAATCTTCTTCTATTACTTGCCCTCCAAAAGCTAAGGAAAAAACGTAACCCGCTTCCAAAAACATCTTGAAACCATTTACAATGGGCAAGCTTAAATGAGCAAGTATAGGGACATTTAAGTAGTCAATTCGAATCTTCACTTGTGGACTAAAAAAAGTACCAATTCTAGTCCCTTTTCCGTAATATTCTAGTCCAGTTTTTAATCCCAGAATTTGATCTGTATTTATTTGCAAGATTGCTCCCAAACGCAATGTGGTAAGAAATCTATAACTGGTGGTAATATCTTGGGACTTAAAA
>NZ_SMMB01000819.1 GCF_009711365.1 Xanthovirga aplysinae
ACAGGAGCACAAACACCTATCTTCAAAACAGCCATCATAATGTTGGCCACAACAGGGGTTAAAAACTAGTGTTTGTCTCATATTTGTAGATTCCATTTCTTTTTTTTTCAAAACTTACACAAATATTACATCAAGTAGGCCAGGATTAAACAAAAAGTCAAATAGCAAATTATCACATCCCATAACTAATAGTTATAAATATCTTTAGCAACGCGAATCAGAGCCCTTAAAACGCCAGTACTTTCCTCTCCTTTCCGAATGACAAAGTTAAATCTTCGGTCTACCTTAAAATCCTTTACTTTCACTAAACTCAATTCACCTTTTTCTAACTCATTCCTAACCGCCCATTTTGACAAAAAACCTATAGCATCATCCTCCATTACGTAATTTTTTAAGGCAACCGTTCCTCCCAGACGAGCTATAATATTCAGGTCACCTAATTTAACCTGATGCTCTTCAAGACTTTTGGACAAAACGGCAACGGTTCCTGATCCCCTTTCCCTTAATACCATAGGAACAGTTTTCAATTCTTCAAAATCAATAGTACGACCTGCAAAAGGGCTATCCTTTGAACAAAAAGCAACTACTTCGTCCTGAATAAAAGGTTGATATGACACGGCATTGATTTCATGGTGTGCCTCAATTATGGCCAGATCAATTTCTCTATCCAATAAGGCTTTTAGTACATTTTCACTATTCCGATTAATGAGGAGTATTTTTACGTTGGGGAGTTTCTTATGAAAAGCCGACAACATCTTTGGGAGCACATAAAGGGAAATAGTAGTACTTGCCCCTATTTTTAATTCTCCTTTAGCCTTGGACTGGTTCTTTATGATTTCTAAATCAGAGGAAATTTTCTTTTGAATAGTTTTAGCCTCATGTAAATATTCCATCAACTTTTGCCCTGAAAGTGTTAGATTAATGCTATTTCCTTTACGCTCAAAAAGAGGGACTCCGAGTTCGGCTTCAAGTTTCTTCACTTGCTTACTTACTGCAGGTTGGGAAATGTATAAAACTTCCGCCGCTTTAGAAAAGCTTAAGTGGCAAGCTACTTCAAAAAACACTTCATAGTGTATGGCTAACA
Organism: Xanthovirga aplysinae; assembly: GCF_009711365.1. GTDB lineage: Bacteria > Bacteroidota > Bacteroidia > Cytophagales > Cyclobacteriaceae > Xanthovirga > Xanthovirga aplysinae. The sequence goes on from NZ_SMMB01000819.1 coordinate 1,085, forward strand.
TGGGCAAAAATATAATTTAAATTAAAAAGAAATACACTCTCAAATAAAGTAAACTATATATCAAAAATAATACCATTTATCACTAATAGATAATTCAATTTGATTTACATTAATTTAAAAACAACATCATTTTTTTAAAAATTTTATAGTAGCATGCATAGAAAATTCTGTTAAAATGCATTAAAAAAAGAATAAATTTAAATTAAATTCGAACTCAAGTACTAAATTATTTTGGTGTAATAACATCTTATGGGTAGATTTTTCAGACCTATATTCCTTCTCCATTCTCTTTATCAGAAATAGTATGATCATGTCCTTCATTGGGAAGAAAAATGGTAAACGCAGTTCCCTTCCCCTCCTCAGATTCTACTTGGATACTTCCTTTTAATTTTATCAAAATTTCCTTTACAATATAAAGGCCAATTCCTGATCCTTGTGATTGCTCACTAGCCCGATAAAACATTGTAAATATTTTATCTAAATCACTCTTGTGAATCCCTATGCCATTATCTTCAAAAACCAAAACAGCATCTTTTTCGGAAACCGAAATTTTCACGTAGATAAAAGGTTTTGTTTTGGAAAGGTCAGCATATTTTATGGCATTAGACAAAATATTATTAAAAATTACTTTTAAACGATACAGGTCTGAATAGAAGGGATTAGTCGCTTTAATTTCTTGATCTAAGGTAATTTGTGGTGCTCCAGGTAAAAACTTCAACATTTTCACCGAATCTCCTATTAATGATTTAAAATCTATCTGCTCATATTTTAATATCATTCGAGTATTTCTGGAGAAGTCCAACACATCATTGATATATTTTTTCAGACTTAAAGTACTGTTTTCAATTTTACTTATATATGAAACAACCTTTGGTCCCTTAAAATCGTGTTTCATAATATTAATTAAACCCAACACAGAAGCAATGGGGGCATTGATATCATGGGAAATGCTATAAACAAACTTATCCAATTCTTTATTAGCCTTTTTTACTTCAGACAAAGCGGTATCCTTATGTTCCAACTCCAGTTGTATAGCTTCGGTTTTTTCATTAACAAGCTTTCTTAGTAAAGTAATCCAAATAATTGCTGCCAATAATATGATTAGAATAGCACCCACTCCCCACAACAAATACCTTAGTAACAAAACGGTTTGGGTATACTTTTTTGGAACATAGGTAGCAAACCATTTATTTAAAATGGGGCCTAATTCTCTCCTTTTTTTTAGGCGTTCCAAACCTTGGTCAATTTCCTGAATTAAAGTGGAATCTTCCTTATGGGCTGCAAAAACCATATAAATAGGAAGAAATGGTGGACCAGCTGCCCTCAAATTACTAAATTCAGGAATATAAAGGACACTTCGTGCTTTAAAATCATCTACAACGGCAAAATCACCTTGCCCTGAGGCCAAAAGCTCCAAGGCTGCATTATCAGACTTAACCTTATGAAGTCTTGTAAAAGGATAATTTTCTGCAAAGTAATTCTCCAAATATTCATTGGCTAACAAAATAACAGTTTTACCCTTCATTGATGTCTTTCCTTCAAAAATTGGAGCTTCTGTCCTTGCGAGCAATTGATACTGAAAAAATCCAATATTTTGGGAAAATTCAAATTCATCCATTTTAGCTGGATCAAAATAAAGAGGAATTAAATTGATTCCTTTCTCTTTAGAGAACTCATTATAAATGATTTGCCAATCCTTTAACACAAATTCAAATTCATAACCTAATTCATCACCTACTGCCCTTAAAACTTCGATAAAATACCCCCTAGGTTCACCGTTAAGTCCAATAAACTCAAAAGGAGCAGAATCCTGATCCCCTCCATACACTATTACCTTTTTTGTCTCCTGAGAATTTAAACTTTCAGATCCTATAACCGACAATAGGAGGAAAGAAAATACAACCAATAGGAATTTATAAAACATCTAACAATGCGTTTATTCATTTCCAGGTAAACAGGTATTCTTAAAACCATTCATTATCCATTTGGGTTTTCAATCCGTGTTTTCATTAATAGATCAATCCTTATTAAACTATAGGACTTTTCCTTCTTCAAAATATAGAGTCAAACTATACAGGGCATAAAAACTTAAAATTATTCCCTCCCACATATGACCATATTGATGTTTGAAGAAGCTTCCTACTTAAGAACAAAAAATCTGACTACAAGTTATTTATACTAATATCCACAGGAAAAACTATCAATCATGAAGAAGCTACTGGAAGAAAACGAAGCTACTGGAAAAACTGCGGCCATCTATGCGGAAATAAAAGAAAAAATGGGAGCACTCCCTAATCTATTTAAGGCTATAGCTGCACAGGATGAAACCTGGCTGGAATTGACCTGGGAAAGGGAAAAGAGAATCATGATAGAAGAAACAAGCTTGGATAGAAAAACTAAAGAACTAATCGCAATGGCAGTTTGTACTATCGAAAAAGCTTCCTATGGGAAAAGTGTGCATGAAACCTTGGCCCGAATGTTTGGAGCCAGTGATTCAGAAGTGGCTGATGCGAAAAAAGTTGTCGAATTATTTTCCAGCTTTGGCAATATTGGCTTTGGACTGGATGTCCCTATTGATTTCACTCCTGACATGGCTAAAAAAGCCTAAACCCATAAAAACACCCATACTTCCGGCAAATCACCAGAGCTTAAATTTTTATTATACTGACAGGGAAAAATTATATTACCTCATATTTTTTAATTCTCACCTTTTAAATTGTAAATTAAACGTTACTTAAACCCTATTATTAATCCATTCAAAAATTCGTCCTGTTACGAAAAAAACACATTACTGGACCAGGAAAAAAGTAATCCTCCATGACCTAAGCCATGACAAGAAGGACTAGTATTTTCATTTTATTTTTCACCACTCTCATGGCTGTCATTTGTGCTATCCAGTCATTGAACCTCACTTTTGATTATGACTTTGAGCAATTTTTCCCACATAATGACCCTGATACCGAATTTTTCCATCAATACCGAAATCAATTCGGTTCGGACAACGATTTTATACTTTTAGGAATTACAAATAAGGAGGGGATCTTTGAAGTCGATTTTTTAGAGAAACTGTTTTCCCTGACCACAAAAATTGAAAATTTACCCCATGTCCTTTCTGTTCAATCTCCAACTAATTTGAAGGAATACCGAATGGATCCCATTTTTGGTGGAGTTTTCGAAATTCCCTTCCTCCAATTAAATAGAAAAGAGAAGTTACAGCAGGATTCTATTAGGA
>NZ_SMMB01000512.1 GCF_009711365.1 Xanthovirga aplysinae
CAACACCCTAAACTAAAAAAGCAAGGCCAGTCCGTCAGACTGGCCATGGCTTTTGGGTTTAGGATGAGTGCCGTTTTATTTTCTGGAATGGTCTTATTTCCAAATTTAGGATCTCTCCCTTTAAAAGCTAAGAGACATAGAAGAATGCGAATTGAGATCAGATGTCATCATTTTATTCATTGAAATAATTAAAACAAAAATTCATTTCTAATGCATCAAAACGCCTATCAAAATTCTCGACTTAACATATCACTACTTTCAATTTGAAGCCATTGTTCTAAATTCAAATTTAGAGCAATAATCTTGTTACTTATGTTCCTAAACTTTCCAGTTATTTCTAAAGGCAGGAAAAAATGGTACACAACATTTATGTAACACGCCCTTAGCCTATTGTCTTCCAGAATAAGCGGATTGTTGGATATATACGTTTATTCGCACTAAGGGAACTTAGGGAATTTTGAAAAGTCTCTCTTTCTTTTTTCCAAAAATGCATTTCGCCCTTCTACTGCTTCATCGGTTCCGTAAGCCAATCGGGTAGCCTCTCCCGCATATACTTGTTGACCCACTAATCCATCATCAATTAGATTGAAGCCAAATTTCAACATTTTAATCGCTGTAGGGCTCTTAGTCATGATTTCCTGAGCCCAATCGTAAGCTACTTGCTCCAACTCTTCGTGGGGAACAACTTTGTTGACCATCCCCATTTCATAAGCTTCCTGTGCAGAATAGTTGGCTCCTAGAAAAAAAATCTCTCTTGCCCTTTTTTGTCCGACTTGACGCGCCAAATAAGCAGAGCCAAAGCCACCATCAAAGCTCGCCACATCGGCATCCGTTTGTTTAAAAATTGCGTGTTCCTTACTAGCGATAGTCATATCGCAAACTACATGTAGGCTATGGCCCCCACCAACTGCCCATCCAGGCACTACTGCGATGACCACCTTATTCATGAAACGAATTTGACGCTGAACATCCAGAATATTAAATCGATTGATACCATTTTCTCCTTTATAACCCGTCGTGGATCGGACACGTTGATCACCTCCGGAACAAAAAGCCCAACCACCATCTTTGGGAGAAGGTCCTTCACCAGTAATCAATACCACACCAATTTCCTGACTTTCATGGCAAATGATCAAAGCTTCCCACAATTCATCTACTGTTTTTGGTGTAAATGCATTCCGGCATTCTGGTCTGTTGAAAGCGATCCTTGCCACACCATTCAGTGTCTTAAAGGTAATTTCCTCATATTCCTTTTCTGTTTTCCAATCTAGGTTTGCCATTGTTTTTTGTTTGGTGTTCGAAGTCTTGCAAATGTAAGAACTAACGAGTTATTTTGGACCAAGTTTTTCAGAAATTCAAGTTGTCAATTTTGAATAGGGTGCTCTTAAACTCTTTTTTATTCTGACTAACGTCAATTTTTTTAAGTTTTTCCCCACACCAAAACCTTCTCCTTAGCGCAAGAAATTAATCGGTTCCTCTGATATGGGGAATGAATGCCAACGTTGGGCTGGCTGCTATGCTTTTTAGCGTCGGGCTTTAATCGCTGGCAAAGGATGGCAACTCGCCATTGTTAGCAGCTTCATTTTTTGGTTCAAAATTCTCACTTTTTATTATTTCTATAAATTCCTTTAAGGAGGTATTCAGTTTACGGTAGGTAGATATTTGTCCGTCTTTTATAGATATCTTTTTTGTTACCCCTTGAAAATCTAATTCTATATCATATTTTTTAAATTTGGAATGCAATCTTTTAATTTCTTTTCTTGAGATTGGTTTAATTTCCGTTAAAGCTTGAAAGCGGATTACATTAGCCGCATGTTGAGTATTAACCTCTGCAAGTATTTGAAACCCTTCTAATCTCCCAACTAGTATTTGTTCCGAAAATGTCCTTTTACTTTCTTCGTGTTTTAAAGATAAATCAAACCCGTGTTTGCTTAATTCTGAAAAAGGAAAAGTCTGAAAAGCTTTTTTTCTTTTTTTTAAATCCCAAGTCCCCCTTAATGTACCTACAAATAAAATAAAAAGAGGCATTCCTATACTTGCAGTA
>NZ_SMMB01000217.1 GCF_009711365.1 Xanthovirga aplysinae
CTATATCCCTGACAATCCCTTTAAGGTAATTAGAATAAAGGGTATACAGTTACTATTTTAAAACTATATCCGCAAAAAACAGGGTCTAAGCGATAGCTTAGACCCCAAAAACTTCTAAAATATTTTCTAATTGATTAACAACATCCACTTCCAGGCGTACAAGCATTGGCTTCCACTTTTTGGTGCACTTCCACAAGTTTAATTTTTTGCTTTTCATTTGAAGGTGGAACACCGCAATTTGTTTCCGACTGAGATGCATCGGAATACCTTGGATCATTAAATTCTACATCCTTATGAAAATAATACACTTCCCATTGTACACCATCCGGATCACTGACCCAAAACTTATCTTGATTCGCATAACAACAATTTGTTCCCATTTCCTCTTTAATCGTTAGTCCCTTTTCTTTAACTGTAGCTAATTTTTGTTCTAAATCTTGCAGCGACTCTACTTGAATTCCTAAATGACCAAATCGGGGATTTACTTTTTCAGAGTTTTGCACAAAAGATATAATTAGAGCTGGTTGCTCCAAAATAAATTTTGCATAATCGGACTTTACTTTATCTGCCTCTTTACCAAAAAATCTACTATAAAAATCAACCGTCTTTTCAATATCCTTTACGTAAAAACTAACGTGCATTCGAGGAAAATTACTTTGCTTTTTCATAAGCATCTAATTTTTAATATAAAATTATTTAATCGTAATATTGCGATGAATTAGATTATAAAAAA
>NZ_SMMB01001294.1 GCF_009711365.1 Xanthovirga aplysinae
TTGAAGATGTGGATAGCTTACGATTTGCTTTATCCCTCAAGGATTATAACTTGAATCTGTACCAACCCCATTTTCCTGGCTATTTTGTATTTTCTATGTTAGGGCAGCTTTTTTACCTGTTTACAGGTTCTTTGGCATTTTCTTTTTCATTGATTGGTGCGTTATCTGTATTTATAATCGTTTTCTGCACCAATAAAATTGCGGATCTATCGAGAATTAATGTTCACCATGGGGTGCTATGTGCTTTATTATTCTTTTGCCCACTAATATGGCTGATGAGTAATCGCTATATGGCAGACTTGCTGGGACTTGCTTTCCTATTGGTAAGTTTTAAAATTTTTTTGAAGGCGTTTGAAAAAGGGGATGGCCGATGGTTGTGGGGGTATTATTTAGCTTTGGGTTTATTGGCCGGTATTCGTCTTTCTTATGTTCCGTTTTTGTTAATTCCAAGTTTGGTATTATGTTTTAAATATTATACTAAACTAGTTGAGCAGATTTTAGCCAGTATAGTAGGAGTTGGTATTTGGTTGGTCCCCATGATCATAGATACAGGTTGGCAGAATTTAATTGAATTAGGAAGTAATGGAACTGACGGGCATTTTAATGAATGGGGTGGGACAATTGGAACAGATCCCAATTATAGTCTTAGATTTATTAGGATGTTTCAATACATCTGGGCTGACGGGCTTGGGAATTTCTGGCCTGATCGACACCCAATAACTCTTTTATCTACTTTGGGTTTTGGTACAGCCCTTTTTGTGGCTTTGTTAAAATCAAAGCCTTCAAAAGAATTGGCAGCTAAATTAAAGAGTCGGGAGGCAATATTGATGTATTCTTTATTGACCTATGCTATCTGGGCTTTTTTATTCCAAAATGTGTTGTACAAATCTCGCCATATACTTCCTTTTCTGCCTTTTATTTTGATTTGGGCAGCTAAGGGCTTTAAGGAGCTAGTAATTTGGAATAAAAAATTGGCTTATGGATTGATAGGGATCTTTTTTGTTAGCTACATTTTTACTACAGGAGTGTTGGTATCTCAACATCGCTCTCCCACTGCTATTTCCCAAGCCAAGGATTTTATTTTAGAAAAGCAAAGCCAGGCTGATATCGGTTTGGTAGGGGTGCCTTTGGTGAACTTTTTTATAAACAGGCAATTGGAGGGGAAAATAAAATATTTTTCGGAGGAGGGAGATTTGATTGAAGTAAAGAATATTCTGGAACAGGGGTATAAGGTTTATAGTTTTAGCCAAATCGATATAGAAATGGGTAGACCCTATCAAAAAGTGTATACCTTTTTTCATAATCCTTATGTCAATAGAATGTGGAGTGAGGTGAAAGTATACGAATATGAACAATAGTGCAATTAGTATTTTAGGAGGTGGGCCTGCGGGGCTGGCAGTAGGCTATTTTGCCAGAAAGCAACAATTGCCATTTCAGATTTTTGAGGCGGGAGCAAGAACAGGTGGAAATTGTGTTACGGTAAAGCATGGTGATTTTCGTTTTGATTCAGGTGCACACCGTTTTCATGATAAATCTGGAGAAATCACGGATGAATTCCTGAGATTAATGGGCAAAGAGATGAAGAAAATTCATGTGCCCAGTCAGATTTATCATCAGGGAGCATTCATTGATTTTCCCCTGACTCCTTTGGATTTATTTAAAAAATTAGGAGCAAAAACTTTCCTTAAGGCTGCCTTAAAATTGGGAGTTAGCCGATTTTTACCCACTAATAAAGATGGTTCCAATTTTCGGGATATAGCATTGAGTTCATATGGGCCAGTAATTGCGGAAAAGTTTCTCCTGGATTATAGCAAAAAGCTTTGGGGAACGGAAACTTCTGATTTATCTCCAGAGGTAGCAGGGAAACGGCTTAATGGATTAGATCTTCGAACTTTTTTAGTTGAAGCTTTATTTGGAAGGCAAGCCAAGACTACTCATGTGGATGGTTCATTCTATTATCCTGAGCAAGGAATTGGCCAAATGATGGAAAGGTTGGTCGAGTTCTGTGGAAAAGATCATATCGCTGTAAATTCGCGGATTACCAAGGTTTTTCATGATAATGGCCAAATTCATTCCATTGAAATCAATCATAAAGAACAACTTTCTGTGGATCGAGTGGTCAGTACACTTCCTATATCTTTGTTAATTCAGCTGATGGATCCTCTCCCCCCTCAGGAAATATTGAATGTTGCCCGACAACTTAGGTTTCAACACCTGTTATTAGTAGCTTTTTTTCTTGATAAACCAAAGGTGAGTGGGAATGCAAGTATTTATTTTCCAGATAAGGAATTTTTATTTACACGAATCGTGGAACCTTCGCGAAGAAGTGAAAAACTCTCTCCTAAGGGAAAAACGTCATTAGTTTGTGAAATCCCGTGTCCGGAAAATAGCACCTTATGGAAAGAAGATGAGAACGAATTAATTGGAAAAGTTAAAAAACAGCTTCTTTCTACAAAGTTGATAAGGGATGATGAAATTATAGGACAAACGACTTACCCTATTCCTTTTGCTTATCCTGTTTTAGATATCAGATATAAGGAAAGGGTGAGTGAATTAATGAACTACCTGAATAGTTTTAAAAATCTTCATCTTTCAGGAAGAAATGGACGTTTTCAATATTCCCACATTCATGATCAAATGCAATTTGGGAAGGATATTGTTGAAGGTTTGGTAAGCAAATAACGAGATATAGGAAAATTGGATCTTAATTGGTTAATTTTGTTATTTGGGGTTGGTGATTCTCAGACTTATTTCCTTTACATGTCTTCAATAAAATTTTCTTTTATCCATACCTCCCATACTCATGTTAAGAGGTTTAAAAATGTTCTTCGACGATATTCTGGAGTTCAAGCCTCTCATTTTGTTGATGAGGAACTATTAGGGGACATCCTTTTACGAGGTGAAATAGGGAAAGATCATGAATTACGGTTTAAGGGTCTTATAAAGGAAGTTAATAAAACTTACCCCCAGCTTGTTATTTGTACTTGTTCAACTCTGGGACAAATTATTTCCAAAGGTAAAGGAATGAATAATGTGGTTGGATTAGATCAACCCATGATTGAAACCTGTATAGAAAAGCACCAGAAGGTGGTTGTTGCTTATACCCTGAAAAGCACTGTCTTTCCCACTTTGGAGTTAATTGCAAAAACAGCTAAGGCATTGAACAAACCTGTGGAAATTATAGAGTGTTTCTGTGAAAAAGCATGGGAATATTTCCCTCATGATGTAGACCAATATTTGACAAAAATTAAGGAAGCTCTTTTACCCTTTATCCAAAAAGGAGATGCAATAATTTTAGCTCAGGCCTCTATGGGAGGAGTAAAACAAATGATGTCTACTGACAAACCTCTCTATTCCAGTGATGAGATAGGAATAGATTATTATGTTAGAAGTTTAATGAAGTAATTCTATAAAATTTTTAAATGCTCTCTTTTTTTTGAATAAAATAAATGGATTACCCTCCTTTGGACGGAATTTTTTCGGTGAACAGCTTCTTTCACTTAAAGAGTTTTTCCTAATCTATTTAGTTAATCAGTGAAAAATTTAGAATCCCAATACCCCACTTTAATTTATTGAGCTACATTTCTCAATTCGCTATTCGAGAAGGTGATTTGTGAAAGGCTGTAAAAATTGATTTTTATTTATATAGTATTTTCAATAGTTTTTTGAAATAAACAAAAAATGTATTTTGGGTATTCTATTTTAATAATAAATCAAATGAAGATTTTTTACAGAATATTGGCAGTTTTTTTAGCATTATTTTTTCTATCAGTTGGAATGCTTTATTTCTTCCTTCAACAAAGTAAACCTAAATATGAGGGGCAACTGAGCTTACAAGGTCTAACGGATAAGACCGAAGTTATTTTCGACTCATTGGGCATTCCACACATCTATGCCAGTAATGAAAAAGATGCCTATTTTACTTTGGGATATGTCCATGCTCAAGAGCGGCTTTTCCAAATGGAAATGCTTCGTCGACTTTCCTCTGGACGCCTTGCGGAAATTTTGGGTAATGATCTGGTAGAGGTCGATCGTTTTTTTCGCACCTTGGGTCTACAGGAGGTGTCTGATAAACTGGCAAAAGAAAATTTAAGTATTTCTGGAGAAGCCTGGCAACAAGCGGCACTTGCCTATTTGGAAGGCGTTAATCAGTTTATAAAGAATGGGAGCACACCTCCCGAATTTCGATTGCTGAATATACCCAAAGAAGAGTTCACCCCTGAGGATATGTACCTTATTACCGGTTATATGGCATTTAGTTTTGCGCTGGCTATAAAAACAGATCCCGTGGTGGAAAAAATTTATCAGCAGCTTGGCCCTGCTTACCTTAAAGACTGGGCCCTTGATTATACAGAAGGAACAGAGAAAATCCCTGTTCAGCGGGAGGAAGAGGAAAAACTACTGGTGGGATTAAGCAAAACCATTAATCAGATAAGTACTTTATTTCCTGTGGCGCCCTGGGTAGGAAGTAACGGATGGATAATAGCACCTGAAAAAAGCAAATCAGGAAAAGTGCTTTTAGCCAATGATACTCACATTGGCTTTGCACAACCATCTGTTTGGTATGAGGCTCATCTGGAAGCTCCCGGATTTAGTTTATACGGAAACCATCTGGCAGGAGCCCCTTTTGCTGTGGTAGGACATAATCGTTTTGCTGCATGGGGCCTTACCATGTTGGAAAACGATGATATGGATTTCTTTCAGGAAAGAAGGAATCCAGACAATCCACGCCAAGTATGGGTGGAAGATCATTGGGAAGAGATGCAAAGTCGCAGGGAAGTCATTAAAGTAAAAGGAGAAGAAGATGTTGTTTTTGAGGTTTTCAGTAGTCGGCATGGTCCGGTTGTAAATGCTGCCATAAAGGAAGTAGAGGCTCTTGGAAGTGAGCCTGTTTCTCTGTATTGGACCTATACCCATAGTCCTGGTAAACTTTTTCAGGCCATGTATAAAATGGGACATGCCCAGCATATGGATGAGGCCAGGGAAGCTGCAGAAATGATTCATGCCCCTGGTTTGAATATTATGTATGGTGATCAGGATGGGAACATTGCATGGTGGGGAGTAGGTCGGTTATTAAAACGGCCTACCCATGTGCAGTCTAAGCGTTTTTTGGACGGGGCCAGTGGAATGGATGAATACCTTGGGTTTTATGATTTTAAGGATAATCCGAAAAATGAGAATCCTCAAGTCGGTTTCATAATTACAGCCAACAATCAACCTGATACCACAGCGGGAATTCTTTATCCGGGGTATTATGTCCCTGAAGACAGAGCCAGACGAATTCGAGAGCTTTTAAATTCCAGTGCGCAGTGGAGCCTGGAAGAGTTGAAAAAGGTGAATTTGGATGATTTTAATCACTCACATGCTAAAACCAGCAGTGTAATTTATAGTGCTCTTCAGAATCATCCTGTAATCTATAGGTCAGAAAATCACAAAAAGGCTGCAAGGCTTCTTAAACAATGGAAAGGCGAACACCAACTTGATCAATTGGCCCCTACCGTTTATTACAAACTTCTTTCTAATATTCTGAAAAACACTTTATACGACGAGCTGGGAAAAGAGAGTTATGAGACCATTTATTCCACTCATTTAATGAAACGCACAATTCCTATTCTTTTTTCCAATGATAGTTCTTTATGGTGGGATAATACAAACACACCTGATCAAAAAGAAAGTCGGGAGGAGATATTCGCTCAATCTTTTGAGGAAACCATTATGGAACTGGAAGGTAAACGGGGAAAGCAAATAAAAAACTGGCAATGGGGGGAAATTCACACCCTGGAGCATGTTCATCCAATTGGAAGATTGAAGCCTTTTGATAAATTATTTAATGTGGGGCCCTTTCCAGCTGTAGGAGGAGATGAATCCATTAATAACTTAGGTTTTAATTTTAGAGAGGAGAACGGTTTTAAGGTGATTTATGGACCAGCCATGCGCATTTTAATTGATTTTGATGATGTGGAAAACTCTTTGAGTGTTTTGCCTACAGGACAATCTGGTCATTTTCTTAGTCCTCATTATGATGATCAGGTAGATATGTTTAATCAAGGTCAGTTTCGTAAACAAATGATGAATAGGGAGGAGATTCATTCATTGCAGAAAGGGACATTAGTGCTTCAGCCAGAAAGTACGGGAGAGAAAAATGAAAATAATTGAGAAGGGGGAATTAACTCCCCCTTTTCCAAAAAGACATTTGAAAAATGAAATTCTAATAGTAAAATTCTTATTCCTCATTTAATATCTAAGGATGAGCAAAAAATTAAGAAATACTTTTATTTAACATCCAATCGTCTAACTAGTAAAAGCCCCAAAATTAAAAGAAAAGCGGTCAGGCTTAAACTAAGTAAAACAGGTTGGGTAAATAATTGATTACCTAATTCCGCTGTTTTAAAGTAATCCCTAAAAGCAAGGTTGCCATAGGCAAAGGGGTGAAAGGGTATATATTTCCATCGTAGTAAAACTAATGTGGAAACATATGCGGCCATGCCTATTCCCATGGGCAACACCATGTTTTTTAAGAAATAAGTAAAGATAAATTGAAAGGCCAGAATCCCGAAAGAGGCTAAATACCCTTTAAAATAAGCAAGGTAGTATTTTTGGTCTAATGAAGCCTGGTCAAAACCTAATTCGGGCCGTAGCCATTCTAAAAGTTTTCCACTGATGAGCATCACCATCAAATAAATCAACATAGAAATTGTGAATAGTTTTACCACATTCAACCATTGGGCACTTACCTGAATCCATTTTGGGGTAGGAAGGGTATAAAGAATTTTGCGGCTGTCTGCATTATGATCCAATTGGTGCACCAATATATTAAGCAATATGATAAAAAGTGGCAATAATACGAGGTACACTGTATCAGTAGATTGGAAAAAATACGAATTCCATGCAGGGCTCTCTCCTATTAAGTGTTCTCCTTTGAAATAAAAAATGCAAAAGTACATTCCACAGGCAAATAAAGGAGCCAAGAACACCAATCTCCATGCCCAACTATGTTTTATTTTTAATTGTTCGGCAGAAAGCGCTCTACCAAAATGTTGTAACCCATTCATGCATCAATAGTGTTTGTGAGGTTCAAAAATATATTTTCCAATTTTTGGTTGTTCATTTGTAAGCCGTAAATATGAAGGTTATTGGCTACTAGATATTCATTTAGGGAAGCAATTTGTTTCTCATCCTTTATACCTATTTCTACAAATTGACCGGTTTGTTTGGAAATATTGATTTCCTTTTGTTTAAGTAATTTTGAGGCTTTTTCAGAATTGTTTGTGCTTATTCTTAATTTGGGCTGACTTAGGTTTTGCAACTCATGTAAACTCCCCTGGAATTTAAGTTCTCCTAAATCAATTATTCCTATATGAGTGACTAGCAGTTCAATTTCACTTAATATATGACTGGAAAGGAAAATCGTTTTACCAAAATCCTGGTTCAGCTTAAGTAATAATTTCCTCATTTCAATGATCCCACTTGGATCTAATCCGTTAGTGGGTTCGTCCAGGATTAACAATTCCGGATTTTGTATCAGTGCCAAAGCCAGCCCCAGTCTTTGTTTCATTCCCAGAGAGTATTTTCGGATCTTGGTATGTGCATGGGTAGACATTTCCACTATTCTTAATACTTCCTGAATTCTTGAGTAAGGGGCCCCACACAAGCGACGGCAAAGTTCAAGATTTTCATTTCCATTTAGGTGTCCGTAGAGAGAAGGTTTTTCTATTAAGCTTCCCGTCCGGCTGTAAATTTCTAAAGCATTTCTTCGAATGTCCTTCCCAAATAGATGTATTTGTGCTTCCTTTACTTTCAACAGACCGAGTAGAAGTCGAATAGTAGTTGTTTTACCAGCTCCATTAGGCCCCAGAAAACCATAAATACTTCCTTTGGGAACTTCAAGTGTAAGGTCTTTCAAAATCTTTCGTTGATCGAAGGAATAATTGAGAGCTGTAGTTTGAATGATATTTTCTGACATATTTAGTGGATTAATTTTTTTGAAGTTAAGAACCTCAATTACTCCAAATAAATATATTCTACCACTATGGGGTATTTGTCGACCAAATGTAATTGTGTTTGAGGCGGGGTGTTGGTAGATTAGATTTGGCGTTTGGTAGATAAAATTCCTGCATATAAGGGTTTGGGATAATTTTATCCTTACAAAAAGCTAATTTTATGGGATGAAAGGTTTTAGTAAAGGGTTCTGGAATGAATACCTTATTCAAGGTTTATTTTGGCTTATAGCAGTTACTCTGCATGGTTTGTTTTTTTTCCGGCACTTTCATCAGGAGTACCGAGTGCTTTTTACTATACAATTGATTTGCAATTACAGCCTTTTTATCCTCTTTTTTAATCTTTATTATTATTTACTAGTCCCAAAGGTTTTAAGAAAACACTGGAAGTATTTCCTTTTAATTAGTATTCTTCTTTTATCAGTTATTCCTACAGCTAAGTATTTCCTGGATGTATGGTTGGGAAATGTATTTGGGCTGGGTAAAACCTTATTTTATGGAAAGGGTGTAGATGCTCCATTACATGTATTCCTGAGAATTGTTATTTATGGTTTTTGGGCCCTAATGGCTACTTTTCTTCGCCTTTTGTTAGATTGGTTTAGGGACGAACGATTAAAAATGGAACTCCATAACCAACGGCTTAAAAGTGAACTGGCTTTTTTGCGTTCTCAAATTAATCCCCATTTTTTATTTAATACCTTAAATAATATTTATGCATTAGCTTATAAAAGATCAGAGCATACCCCAGAGGCAGTGATGAAGCTGTCCAATATGATGCGGTATATGTTGTATGAAGCCAATGAAGAAAGAGTTCCTCTGGTTAAAGAGATTGAAAATTTGCAAAGTTTTATAGAGTTACAAAAATTCCGAAGAAAAGAAAATGACTGGGTGGATTTTGGGGTGAGTGGAGAAACTGAGGATAAGGAAATAGCCCCTCTTTTATTGATGCCTTTGGTAGAAAATGCTTTTAAACACAGCAGCAAACATAGTCAGGTGCTAATTCATCTAGCCTCCAAACCAAATAGTATAGAATTTAAAGTTTCTAATACTTATAAACTCCATGAACAAAAAGATAAATTAGGAGGAGTAGGTTTAACCAATATTCAAAGGAGGTTAAATCTACTTTATCCTCAAAAACATCAAATTGAAATCAATAAGGAGAAAGATCAATTTCATGTGCATTTAAAAATCTTAATATGAAGGAAATAAATTGTATCATAGTGGATGACGAGCCCCTTGCTCATGAGATCTTGACCGATTACATAGAGAGAGTTCCATTTATTAATCTCCTACAAACATTCGATGATGCTTTTGAAGCCCTTCAATTTGTCAATCATCAATCGGTAGACCTTGTTTTTTTGGATATTCAAATGCCCAGCTTAACAGGAATACAGTGGTTAAAGAGTTTAAGGAATCGTCCTGAAGTGATATTTACCACCGCGTATGATCATTATGCTTTGGAAAGCTACGAGTTGAGCGCCCTGGATTATTTGATGAAGCCTGTCCCCTTTGATCGTTTCTTGCAGGCCGTTAATAAAATGCAAATGAAGCTCAAGGACAAGGTTAAGCCTTTGGTATCTCAAAAGAAAGGTTTGTCCCAATTCAAGGGACAGGAGTTTATTTTTATTAAAACAGAATACCGGATTGAACGAGTACTTTTAAAAGAAATCCAATATGTGGAGGGAATGAAAGATTACCTTTCTTTTCGGCTGGTCAATGGAAAGTTGCTCTCCTTAATGAACTTTAAACAAGCAGAGGAACTTCTTCCAGAAAGGAATTTTATTCGGGTGCATAAATCTTATATCGTAGCCCTTGGTAAAATTGAAAGTATTGAAAGAAACAGAATTCGAATAGGAGATCAGTTAATACCTATAGGAGATACTTACCGAGATGTTTTTTATGAAAGGTTAAAGGCTGAGAAGTTAATTTTATAATTTTTGAGGACAGATTACCATTTTCCTCTACTAGAAAGGGGATGAAAATCTTTTCTTATCAGTTAATTGTTTCCCCTAATGGTTGATCTCCTTATTTTGTTTTCAATTATATTTTAAAAATAATGGTGGACGTTTTTCTTACATTAAGGGATCAAAAGCCACCAAAAACTGGCCAAAAATTGCATTAAAAAAGTTTTAATGGCCAAAAACCTCCATTTGGTTTTTTACCAACTTAAATAAAAAGACAAAGTATTTCAATTTGTCTTTTTTTCTCCATTCAATTTACTTTAAATATTTCCTTTTTATACTTACTCTCCACTTTAGATCTTCTTTTTTTCTGAAATAGCAAGGATATCCATTATCTGTTAGAATTTTATAATGAGTAAAAAATTTATAAATAACTAATATTTAGATAGATACAAATAGATAGATCTTGACTCAATGAAGGAGAAGGAATTAAAAGATTTTATAGGGGAACTATGAAATTGTATCTACTTTTTCTTGTCAGTATTACTTTTTACTTACACTTCCCCTCAACACCAATCTAGCCTACAAGTAAATCAATTCATAGATTAGCGGCGTAATAAGATTTAATTCTGCCAGATCCTATTTTTAATTTAAATCATTTGGATTATGAGAAATATAGCAAAATACTTAAGCAGAAAGGAAACCTAAATTCTATTTTAAATTATTAGTCCCCTTAAGGGAAACTATTATTTCTTTTAGTCAATTCTACTTCAGTTTGATTTTTTTAGCTTTAAAAACTTTCATAATAAAAAGGCCTATTTAGAAGTTGATTTTAGTCCGTCAAAGGTTAAACAGTGATTCAAAATAAGGGCACTTTTCATTCTTCTTATAGTCCTTTTAAAACTCAGAGCACAGTTTACTATACTTTTTACCTTAGCTAACAGTATGGTGAAAAATTCTAATATTTTTTGCCAGAACAGGGAAAATCAGTAGATGTTAATGGATTAAGTTTTTTCCAACTTCTAACTCTTTTTTCCCATAATGAGATGATTACTGGTTCTCTGCCTGTTCTAATAGATTCTTCTTGAGATACGACAGAATTGGTCCCACATAAGCGGGATTTTTTAGTCATATGCTATTCAATAGCTTTAATGAGGAAAGTTTTTCCATTTAACGATTACCATTATGAAACAAAAATTTTTAAAAGTTTCAGCCTTAACATTGGTATTTATTATTGGCTTATCAGCTTGTCAGCCTGATTATTTAAATGAAATTGAACCTGACCAAAATCTTATCGGCCAATTTTTTCAAAGTAGTTATAGTACTCAGCCAGACCCTTATGATATCAGCAGAGATATTGCATACGAGGCACTTCGTGTAGGATCTGAATTTATTGGGGAGACAATACCTGGGGCTGGGATTGTATTACCGGCGTTTTTAATTACGCTATTTCCTCAACATTCCGAAGAAATAGATGTGTGGGATGAAATAAAAGAAAGAGTAGAGAAAGTGGTCGACGAAAAAATCGATGACGAAACCTACAAAATAATGAGGACCAAGTTAATAAAAATACGATTTGATATCCGTAGTTTCCTTGAAGCCTCTGAAGAGCTCAAAGCTTCCAAATGGAGTCAGGTGGATAATGACATGAACGATTACAATGCTTTTACCATAGATGGCCAGGAAGTAGTATTGCTCCCATTGTTTTCTCAGTTTGTTAATCTTTACCTCAGTTTTTATAGAGAAACAGTATTGCAAGGGGAAAATTGGCATATTGGACAAGCTGAATTGGATATCAGTGAGCGAAATTTGCAAAGAGCCATTCCTGTCTTTAGCGACTATGTAGACAGGTGGTATCAGCAAGGTTTAAATGATGTGGTAGCTAATGCTCCAAAACCTAATTCTACAAATACAGAGCCTTTTAATACCATTAATCGATATGTCCGAGAAATGACCCTGGGTGTTTTAGATTTCCGAAACATGTGGGCTTATTTTGACCCCGTTTTATACCCTGCCGGAGCAACCATACATTTAGACCGTGAGGTTTACTCTGATATGATTGGGTATGCTTCCAGCCCATTTGTTTTTCCTGCAGCCCCATCCCAATTTCCAGACCATTTAAAGGTATGGGCGCAAGAAGGTGTAAATGCTATTGAAGTCGATTACCCGAACGGAGGAACTAACGGCCGTAGGGACAATCAAGCCATTGGGTCCCAAACCAATTTGTGGGAAGAATTCGATTTAACTGATCATCCAATTATTGGTGCAAGTGCTCATTATTCGGCCTCTCCATACTACAGTGATTATAAATTAATTGATGCCGTGAAGTTTTATTTTGATAATGGAGATGAAACACTTGAAAGTCAGGTGATTGGAGATGGGGGGAAACGTGCTGACCCTGGTCTGATTAATACCACCGTATATTCTTATCCGGACCATATTCTTTCCAGCATTTATATTCCTCAATACTCTTATCTGTCGGATTTAAAGGCTAATACATTGCAATCAGTCATTTTTGGGTTTAAACGGAAGGAAGATGTCAATGCAGTTTTATTAGTCCTTAAATCGATATACTTGGGGAACCCTGAACCTTTAAATGCAGAACAATTAGCCGAATTGGGAAATATTTCTGTTAGTCAGGCCAGTGGTCTAATTGATGAATGGCATAGCGAACATGAAAGCCTTTGGGACAAATAGGAGTTTGTTGGATATTCAGTTCTTGCTCCATTGGTACCCCTCGGTTCAAGGATCAGGGAAAGTAGTGAGTGACGATATTTTTTAGCTAATTTTTGCTTTCCCTGTTGTCCCAGAGACTATACTAAAGAAATTTAAAATACCAACTTCGGAATTTTTTATAGAGGTATTCCCTCTAGGTAAAACGCTTTAATTATGAAAAAAATAAATATGAACTCCAAAATGAAGTGGCTGGTTCTTAGTCTCTTGGTTCTTGGCTCTTTATTGTCTTCTTGCAAAGACAGTTTTGAAAACGAAATCATTGATATTAATAATCCTGTGCCAGAAGGGCCAGCAGAGGCAGATATGAGTCAGCCTTACAATAAATTTCCCCAATTGGGAGCCTGGTTGCGGGCTTGGGAAGAAACGGATGAATCCTGGTCCAATATAAACTCCAATATTTATGCGGATTTAGCTGTTAGAAGGCCTCAGGTTGCTGTTGATGGCCAAGGAAATGCACTGGTGGTGGCCCAAGGAAAAGGAAATAATAAAATATATGCCAGAATAGCCAAGGTAGTGGAAGAAAAGGGTAGGATAAGTTTAGATTGGCAATCTGAATATAAACAATTAAGCTCAAGCAGCACTGCCTTACAATATCCTTCAGTTGTTTTGATGGATGACGGTCAATTTTTTATTGCTGCTGCCAGTGGACATAGGCTTCGCTATTGGTCCGGAAGTATGAATGGAAACTCTCTTACTTTTAAAAACTCCAGTACACAACTTGCTAGTTTAGGGTCTAAATCTAAATATGGATTTACGGATGCTGCTGTTACTGATGATGGATTAATATTGGTAACCTATGATAAACATGGCGATCTTTCGAGAAATGAAGTGCAATATTCTGCTGGACGTTTTCAGGGAGGTGGTAGTATTAAATGGATAAAAAACCCAAATCCAGATAATAATAATGAATCTTATTCCTTTAGAATCAAGAGAGAGGGGCAAATAGGAAATAAAGGTATGAGGGGGCCTTCTATTTCTATTCGAAGAAACAAAAATGTAAATGCTGGTACAGAATACAGAGTTTTGTTCAGTCATCATAATGGAAGTACCAATTATTTAGTTTACGGTAAGATTATCGATACAGGGGATGAAAGTCTAAACCGAGATAAGGGCTATAATCATATCTTGTGGAAGAATAAAAATGGTTCCTTTGTACGAACTACAGACGCTCGCTCTAAATCGGTTAACCCGAGTGGTACAAATATTCACAGATCATCTGTGGTCCTTACTGACAATGATAAGTTTTTCTTAATATATGATAATGACAATAATAAAGGTCGGTATATCACAGGAACCTATGACGGGGCTAATTTATCAAGACAAAGTGGTGGAGGTGGCCAATATATCAAACTGAATTTAAAAGGAGGGGTCTCCCGGGTATCAGCAAGCAAAATTCCTAATTCTGATCGTTTTATTGTGGTTTATCATAATGTGAATAAAGATGAAGATGGAAATACCAATAACATTAAATATAATTTTTATGAACTTAAGTAATGAAAAAGATCTTTAAGTTTCATTATTGCAAAATTCAATATTGAAGGTTAATTAAGATTTGAAGGAGGGCATTTTCAGAGGCTGTTTTGGGAAAGAAGCAGCCTCTTCCCTTATAGTCTGGTTTGATTTATTTCTTCTTTTGAAATCTCTCAAGGAGATGTTGGCTGAAATTTTTTTACATGTTCTTAAAGTTATTGTTCCTTTTTCAAAGTAAAGTAAAAAATGCTTCCTTCTCCAGGTTTAGATTTAACCCAAATCTTTCCGTTGTGTAATTCTACAATTTTTTTACAAACGGCTAACCCTATTCCTTCCCCTTCATATTCACTGCGTGAATGAAGGCGTTGAAAAATCGTGAATATTTTTCCCATATATTTTTCGTCAATTCCAATTCCATTGTCTTTTACCTGAAATCCCCACTCTTCTTCCATCTTTTGAGCAGAAATATTGATTTGGGGCGGGGTATCCTTTTTTCGGAATTTTATGGCGTTGCTGATAAGGTTCTGGAAAAGTTGTTTTAGTTCGTTGGGCAAGGCATTTACAATGGGAAGTTTGGAGATGTGAATTTTGGCTTTGGTTTCCTTTATGAGAACATCCAAATCACTCGTCACCTGTTGGGAAATTTCATTGCAATCTACTTTTTCGTAAACTTTCTCTTTTCCAATTCTAGAGTAGCCGAGTAGTGCTTTAATAAGTTTAGTCATCCTGTCCGTTGATGCTGAAATAAAGGAAAGATATTTATCGGCCTCTTCATCAAGCCGACCTTTATATTCTAAATTTAGTAAATCAACCACACCTGAAATGGTTCGCAAAGGCTCTTGAAGATCATGAGATGCAATATAGGCGAATTGTTCCAACTCCTGGTTTTTGAGCTCTAACTCTTTCATGTATTGTCTTTCGGAAATATCCCTTGTAGCTATTGAAATCAGTAAACTATCTTCAATTTTGAGGGGGCTTAAGCTTACTTCGATGGGGAATTTCTCCCCACCCTTTTTTATACCATAAAGAGTTTTTTCTCTACCTACAATAACTGGGGTTATTAGAGTAGTTGAAGAGTCGGTAAGGTCTAATTCTCGAAATTTCAGATACTTTTTTTTAATTCCCACCGGCACCAGAATTTCAATTTTTTTCCCGACCAATTCGCCTTTTGAAAAGCCGAAAAGTTTTTCAGTCTGTTTATTGGCAATTTGGATATTACCATTGGGGTTAATGATAACCATGGCGTCTGGAGCAGACTCTAATAGTTTCCTGAATTTTTCTTCTGATTTTTTGAGCTCTGAATTATCTCTAATATCAGCCATTACAAAAAGGCCTTCTTCTGTTTTTAAAGGACTTAGGTTAATATCTACAGGAAAGGTTTTCCCATTTTTCTTTTTGCCATAAAGAAACCTTCCAAGTCTCATTTTCTTCACCTCTGGATGGGCATAGTAATGTTTTCTATGTTCATAATGTATTGTATGAAACTCTTTAGGAATAAGTAATTCAATTTCTTGCCCTAGGAGCTCTTTCCTCTTATAACCGAAAAGTTGTTCGGTCTCCCTATTTACTAAAATAATTTGACCAAGTTGATTGACTATAATAATGGCATCTGGGGCAAATTCAATAAGTGCTTTTGCCTTTCTTTCAATCTTGAGGTATTCACTTATTTTACCTTCAATACTAGAAATCCCAATTACTTTTCCTCCTCTATCTTTAATGGGTGAGTATGAAGCGATAACTTTTATGGTGGTACCTGCTTTAGTCAGGCGAATACTTTCTGCAGGTTCTATGCTTTCTTCAAAAAGTATTTTTTCCAAAATGTTAGAGAATTCCTCTTTCTTTCTATTTGAAAAAAGGGTGTTAAACTTTTTCCCTAAAAATTCTTTTTTAGTGTAGTCATAAAGTTTGGAGGCTGCTTGATTTACATAAATTATTTTTCCAGAGAGGTCAATTCCAAAAATTACATCATTGGTTGTATTGATTAAAGCCTCTTCTATGCTGTTCATGCTAATTTCTGGGTACTGACCAGTTGGTTTTAATTGTTATATTTTTCTTTTTTAAAACTATTTGGCCATCTCATTTTTTCTGTAAAACTTATTTAGAATGGCTATGTTTTTTTGCTGAGTTTTTTCTTTTTCATAAAAAAAGCATTTTTAGAGCTGAATTTTGTTATTAGGACGACAAACCTGGGTTTCCAGATTATTTTGACTGAAAAACAATTTTAGAGAAATATGAAAGCCATAAAAATTTCGATTTTGTTTATTGTTGTCCTGGTGGGAGGATTATGGGCGTTTTGTCCCTTCAATGTAAATATTCCGGAAAGCTCCAAAAATTCAATTCCCCCTAGTCATCATTTGTGGACAACCCTTCTTCAAAAACATGTTTCTTCCCAAGGGTGGGTGGATTACGAAGGTTTTCAGGCCGATAGCACCCAATTACAAACTTATTTGGAGGAATTGAGTCAAAATATTCCTCAGGATTCCTGGACGAGAGAAGAGAAACTGGCTTATTGGATCAATGCCTACAATGCCTTTACCGTAGAATTGATTATAGATCACTACCCTGTAGAAAGTATAGAAGATATTGGTTCCCTGGTTCAAATTCCTTTTGTCAATTCCGTTTTTGATATAAGATTCATCGATTTGAATGGTAAAAAATATAGCTTGAATTTTATTGAGCACCTAATTCTTCGTCGTAGGTTTAAGGAACCTCGTATCCATTTTGCTATTGTCTGTGCTTCTTATTCCTGTCCAAAACTGAGAAATGAAGCGTATACTGCCGATAAGTTGGAAGAGCAGTTGGATGATCAGGCCGTTGATTTTATCAATGACCCAAATAGGAATGATATTAGAAATCCGGACGATGTAGAGCTATCCAGAATATTTTATTGGTTTTACAGTGATTTTAAAAAGCATCACGAAACCTTAATAGACTATATAAACCAGTATGCAGAAACCCCAATCAATGCAAAAGCCAAAGTTTCTTTTAAAACCTATGATTGGACTTTGAATAGTACGAAATTAAATGAGTGAAGCGCCCGTACAGGCAATAGATTGTGAACTTAATTAATCCGTAATTTTCCTTTAGTTAATTCAAGTTTTAGGAATGGGTATTTTTTGTAAAATCAAGGTGAAAACTCAAGTTCCTGCCTTGATTTTACTATTTGTTAATTGATTCAAATCTTAGAGAGACATTTTCCAGACTTTCTTTTGATCCGACTACGGTTAAGATATCTCCTAACCTTAGCCTCGTATAACCATGAGAAATTAGCATTTGTCCCGCACGTTTTACAGAAAGTATAATGATATCAGAAGGAAAGCGTAAATCTCTTAAGGCAATTCCATGTAGGTTGGCATTTTGTACCTCCAAATCCATGGTGTCCTGGTTTTTCTCCTGTCCCAAAAGTAAGGAGGTAGCCATTGGTGATCGTACATAGTGATCCAATAGGCTTACAATGGCGGTAGCGGGTTCTACAATCAGGGCACCTAATTCATGAAAGCGTTCAAAGTTTAAGCGGTCATTTAGACGAACTATAAGATCTTTAGTACCATAATTTTCATACGCTATTTCGCAGATTTTGTAATTCTCCTCGTCTTTCAGTAAGGTAACTATAGCTGCTGCATTTTTTGCATCCAATGCTTCCATTGCCTCCAGGTCAAGGTTTTGGATCAGACGAATATCAAGGTCGGAAGCTTCACTTTTTTCAAAATTAAGTCCACGGGTAGCTATTTTTACACGCCAATCCTGATCCTGGAGTTGTCTTGCCAATGCCAAGGATTGACTTTCTAGCCCAAAGATAATAACATCACGCTGGTTTTCTTTGGTCTCTCCCCTTTTATGAGCTTCTCCTACCAAAGCAATTGACCATTTGAATAAAGGAGGTCCCAAAAATTCATTGATGACAATGGCACCGATAATTACAGCTGCAAATTGTTCTCCCCATACATTAAATTCTCGGGCAACGATTGTAGTCAGTCCTAAGGCAACTCCTGCCTGGGTGATATACGGCATCCACCCTATCATTCGAAATTTCCAAGGATCTTTGGCCAGACTTCCTCCTACTAAACCACCAGCCATAAGGCCGACTAAGCGAATCAGGAACCAACTTAAAGCAATAGGCCAAACACTAAGAAGAACGTCCAATGAAACAGAAAGGCCCGTTAGGGTAAAGAAAGCCACATATATGGAAGGAGCCATCCTTTCAATAATATTCAAAAATTCGGCACGGTAACGGCTGAAATTGGTTACATGAAAGCTTCCAATGATACAAATCAATAATGGTTCTAACAATATGTCATAACCTAGATAGTGGTCACTTACGTCCCTGATGAAGTAGGAAAATAGATAAATACTATATCCTGCAACCAGAATAAGTGGGGCTTTGTAGCGAATATTAATTTTTAAGGAAACGATAAGGTCGAGTGTTTTTCCAAGCAACCACCCTATTCCAAATGATATGATTAATTCTAATACTAGAATTAGCAAAAAGCCTCCTCCAACCTTGTCTCCATTTACTAAAGCTTCTGATACCGAGTAGCATATGGCAAAAAGGGTAATCACCAAAACGTCTATCAATACGGTTACCCCCATTGCAGTCTGGGAAAATGGCCCTTTAGCCCGCATTTCATTAATAATAGCAATGGCAGAGGAAGGGGAACGAGCTACGAAAATGGTCC
The DNA here is from genome assembly GCF_009711365.1 of Xanthovirga aplysinae. GTDB lineage: Bacteria > Bacteroidota > Bacteroidia > Cytophagales > Cyclobacteriaceae > Xanthovirga > Xanthovirga aplysinae. The sequence continues at coordinate 18,781 of NZ_SMMB01001294.1, forward strand.
CGGCTAATAAGGCTACAGCTATTCTGTTTTCAAGAGAAAATTCTTTTAGAAAAGGTATATAAGCAGAAGTTAGAAATATGCAGATACTACAGAAAGTAAAAGTAATCACCAATTGGCCAAAAGTATTCCAGGTGATACTGATAAAACGATTTCTCAGTTCTTTGAGATATAACTCGGCACCGGCAGCAAAGGCAATAAATGCTAAACAAATTTCATTAATGAAATGAATTTGTTCAACTGCGGCCTTTGGTATCATTTTTAGCACAAAAGGGCCCGCAATCATGCCAGCGATTAGCATCCCTGTAATATGGGGTAGCCGGATTTGAGTGAATAGTTTCCCAAATCGCTGTGCAGCAACAGCGATCATGGCAAAGGCACAAATAAAAATAATTAGCTCCGGATTAAAGTTTTCAACAACTGAATGCATAAAAGAAATTAAAAACCGTACAGATGAAAAATTCTGATAGAGACCCAAAATCTTACGGCTCTAGGGAACAATGGTTCAAAAATAAGATTAAATAATACTGTTTTTTTTAGCCTCAGGCAAATATTTCTTTTATTATATTTTCTTTAACACTCTTTTTGAAGCCCTTTTTTTGTGAAAAGTGAGCTGTTGAGACGTAAGTTTTTTAATTTTCATTTTTTATTATTTACTATTTCTCCTCCCTTACGGATTGGGCAAGTCAATTTTAAATGTACTTCCTTTTCCAGGTTCAGATTCTAATGAAATTTTGCCATTTAACTTATTTACAGTCTCTTTTACGATATATAGCCCCAATCCGGAACCAATTGATTGTGTTGAAGCTCGGTAAAACATTTTAAAAATTTTTTCCGATTCTGATTTTTCAATTCCCTGACCATTATCCGAAACTGAGAATATAAACCGAGGTGATATACTTTGTAGTTGAATAACGATGTAAGGTTTGGGCTGCTGTAGGTTATGATAATTTATGGAGTTTGAAATGAGATTGGTTAGAATTGCTTTTATTCGGATGATGTCAGAACGAACCTGTAATTCGGGGTCAACATTAACAGTAATGGTGATTTTTTCCATGTTTTCCATAAATTTCAGGTCGTTAATCACCTCATGTACCAGAGCAAAGAAGTTAAACTTTACTTTTTGGACCTTAGTGCCTGTATTTTTGGCATAATTTAAAATATCGGAGATTAGCCCTTGAAGGTTAATGATGCTTTTTTCCATCATCTCCAGATAAATCCGTTGGTTTTTAGCTGGAGATTCTATTTGTAAAAGATGGATGAGACCCAAAACAGATGATAAAGGGGCTTTCAGGTCATGGGAGGCACTGTAGACAAATGCCCCTAACTCTTCATTTAGTTTTTCTAAAAAATGGATTCGTTCTCTAAATTGTTCATTTAGCTGCTTAATATCATATGTACTTTCTTCACTTTTTGTTTCCTCTGTTTTATTAGTTTCTTCTAAAATGTTTTTGCTGCGGTTTAATTTTTGAATTTGAAGTTGATTTTGTAGGTCCTGTTCAATGGCATGCCCAATCTCCTCTAACAATTGTAACAATTTGAGGGAATACGCATTTTCCTTGTGATCCATTGCACAGATTGTGCCGAATATATTACCACTGGGCCAGAAAAGGGGCAAGCCTATATAGGAAATTAAATTGGCTTCGAACTTGGGGGTATTCTGCCATTTGGGGTCTTTTAAAGCATTGGGAATTAAAAGAGATTTTTTATGTTTGATAACAGCCTCGCAATAGTATTGTCCATTCATTTTAAATCGGTGCCCGGCTTTGTAGGGGTTTTTCCTACTTCCACTGGCTGAAATAACCACTATTTCTTTTTTTTTCAACTGATGGATCAAGGCTGAAGGTACTTCAAAAATGTCAGCTATTAAATTAATGGTTTTTTGCCACCTTTTTAGAATAGAGACGGGAAGAGGTATTTCTTCAAATTCTCTTTCCACTTTCAATAAGCTGGAGGAAAAATCGATCTCATTCTTTTCTTTCTTATGCCCAATATGTCTATTTTTTTTTCCCTCTTTCATGGAAGGCTTATCCCTTTTCATGGGTTGACTTTTCGACACAGGTTTGATCTATGGTAATGTGGACTGTGACGCTTAAAACTTTGGTAAGGAGGAAGTCTGGTTTTTCTGAAGGAGAAACTTCCCAACACGAATCTTAAGGTTGTAACTCTTCAGCCAAAATGAATGTTTGGATTTGGTTTTTTATAAAGTCAAGAGAAGCTTTTTGGAAAATGGAGAAAAGTCAATGAATTAAAATGTGGGACAGTCATAATTACTGTGGGAGTTCAATGATAAAAGTACTTCCTCGGCCATAAACAGAATTTACCGAAACTTTTCCTTTTAATTTGGCAACAGATTCCTTAACAATATATAGTCCCAATCCTGAGCCATTTGAATTAATGGAGGCCCTGTAGAACATTTGAAAAATCTTGCCTTGTTGGGACTGTTCTATCCCTTGTCCGTTATCTGCTACAGAAATTAAAAGTTTGCCCTTCGTTTTTTCCGCCTCAATTCTAATAAATGGATGATTGTCTGGACTTAGGTTATGGTAAATGATAGCGTTAGAAATCAGATTGTAAAAAATAACCTTCAGCCGATTAACATCGGAAGTGATAATAAAATCGGGATCAATTTTTATTTTGAAAGTGATTTTATCTACTTTTTTCATGAATTTTAAATCATTAATTACCTCAACTACCATTTCTCTCAATGGGATCTTTTCTAATTGAAGTTTTTCTCGGGCATTTTTTGCATAATTTAATATATCTCCAATTACTCCCTGCAAGTTGAAAATGCTTTTTTCCATCATTTCAAGGTACAAATTGGAGTTTTTTTCTCCACATCCTTTTTGAGTATCTAATTTCAATAGCTCGATTAAGCCTTGAACGGAGGTTAAAGGAGCCTTTAGGTCGTGAGAAGCAGAGTAAACAAACTTATCCAGTTCACCATTGGCCTTTTCTAGCTTTTTGTTTTGTTCTTTTAAGTAGTCGTTTGTGCTTTTGAGGTGACGTGTTCTTTCTTTTATTCTTTGGCCTAGTTTTTTGTTGTTCTCTTCCAGTTTTTTGTTAGAAATAAGCAGAGCTTTTTTAGCAGATTCTAATTCTAAATATTGAAGGTGGAATTTTAAATCCCTTTCAATGGAGTATTTTAATTCTTTTAACAGATGTTCCTGAGTTTTAGAAAAATGATTTTCCTTATTGTCTAAAGCACAAAGGGTACCAAATATTTTTTTGTTAGGCCAAAATACCGGCACTCCAAGGTATGCAATTAAATTAAGGTCTAAATCAGGGTTTCCCTCCCAAAAAGGGTCTTTTAAGGCATTGGGAACCATTAGTAGTTTCCTTTTTTGGACAGCGATTTCACAATAAAATTTGTCCAACTTTTGGAATCGTTCTCCTGCTTTAAAGAGAGGGGCAGGTGAGTTGTGGGTTGTTATAATTTCTATGTCATCGCGAAAAAAACGGGTGACCATACATTCCGGCACTTTAAGAATATCGGCGATAAGGTCCACGATTTTTTGCCATTTTTCAATTAATTCTTCAGGGATCAGAATTTGATTTAGCCTGTTTTCGAACTCCAGAGGAATAGTTGGGGTGAGTGGTGCCGTTTCGTTTTCCTCCTTATTTTGGTGGATTTTTAAACGGGAAGGAAAATCGACCGATTGTTCATATTTAAAAATTTCTTTTCCCATGGTTTTTGTTCTACTCTAAAAAATGTTCAAATTTTAAGGGAGGAAGAAATAAAAGGGAATTAATTGCTGTTGCTAGTGGACCTTATAAAATAATCCTTTTTCAAGCTTAGAAAGCTATTTCTTTACCTTTTCCCTCCTCTAGTAAAAACGAAACGATTAAAAGGGATATTTGATATTCAAATTTAATAGCGGATGTACTAATGTGGTAATTCCAATGTAAAAATGGTCTCCTTTCCAAGGACAGAAGTAACCGAAATTTTTCCTTTTAATTTGGTGACCGCCTCTTTCACAATGCAAAGCCCCAGTCCTGAGCCAGCTGACTTGGTGTTGGCCCGATAGAACATTTGGAAAACCTTCTCTATTTGTTTGTCCTCAATTCCAGTCCCATTGTCTTTTACTTGTATAATTACCTTATTCTTGATTTCTTTTTGTTTAATGTGAATGAATGGTTTTGTCTGGCCTAGATTATGGTATTTAATTGCATTGGCAATAAGGTTATTAAAAATTACCTCTAATCTTTTTGCATCTGAAAATAATCGAAATTTGGGGTCGATGTCCACATCTATGGAAATCTTATCCACACCTTCCAAATACTGTAATTTATGGATCACCTCTTCGATCAGTTTTTTAAGGTTAATATTTCTTCTTACTATAGCGGTACGAGCATTTTTTTCATAATCCAATATATTTTCAATCATCCCTTTCATGCTGTTGACACTCTTCTTTATAAAGTTTAGATAAGCATCCTGGCCCTGGTCATGAGGTTCAAGTTTCATCACCTCAATCAAGCCCAAAATGGAGTTTAGAGGAGCTTTAAGGTCATGAGAGGCACTATAGGCGAATTTATCCAGCTCAGTATTGGTTTGTTTTAAAGTGTAGTTTCGTTCTTTTAATTTTTTGTTTAGATGATGTAGCGCTTTTGATTTTTCCTCTAGTATTAGATTACTTTTTTTAAGGGCCTCATGCGCTATGTTTATTTGCTGTAAACGAAGATTTAATTCAATATCTCTCTCAATGGAGTTTTTTATTTCTTCCAATAGATGATGAAAGACTAGGGGAAACTTCTGCTCCTGGTGGCTTAAAGCGCAAATTGTTCCAAAAATTTTACCATCAGGTAAAAAAATAGGCAGGCCCACGTAAGCAATTAGGTTGAAACTTGGGTGAAGATTAGGGCTGTTTTTCCATTTTGGATCTTTGGAAGCATTTGAAATTATTAATTTCTTTTGTCGGTCTATAACAGCTTTACAGTATAAATCTTTGCTTATTGGGTAACGCTTGCCAGCGAGGTAGGGTGTGTCATTTTGTTTTTTATTTGCTACCACTACTTCCAAGTCGTTTTGAGAAATTCGGTTTATTAAGCAGGCAGGAACCACCATAATTTCGGCTACAATATCCACTACCTTTTGCCATTTCTGGAACAGTTCCTCATGAATGTTTTGATAACTAAATTGCTCTTCAAAATCTTTTGAATCAAGTATTATATCTTCTTCTCTGGCAAACCTTTCTGAAGAAGTCAGAGATAGAGGAAAATCTCTCTTTCTATGAAAAGTATCTCTATGACCCATAATTCTAATTTCTTTTTTATTGGATGAGTCTCTTTAAGGGAAAATTCTCATCCCTTCTCCCGCTGTATTCTTTCATTAGGATAAAAATCACCTATTTGCCCCACTAATTGGTTATGAGTAGAAAACAGTGGTTAGAAATTGCTTCAATAGTAAAAACGATCTTAGAAATGGATTCTTATAATTATTAAGAAGCTAGATTGAATATCGAATAGTGAAATGCAAAGAAAGGTTTAAAAATAATTATTAGAGCCAATATTTGAGAATTATAAAAATACTACCTCTTCAATTGTGTCTTCCCCAAATTCTCTGTTGAAAATCTCAATGATCTTAAACTTTGAAAGAGATAATTCGTGTTTTAATGGGGCAGAATTCAAAGTGACAAAAAGTGTTTTGTCTTTCAGTCTCACTTTTTCCGTTCTATTTCCAATGGGTGGTCCCATTAATTTGGTCCAAGAATGAACGATTTGAGTGGCGGTAAATCTATTCTTTAAGCGGTATGCTTTTAACATTTCCTGAAAAGCTTCCCCAACAGTTGATGTCTCCGATTTTCTTAAGTTATGATCAGTTTTTGTTTTGAAACGCATTAAAAGTCAATTAAAAATTTCT
>NZ_SMMB01000714.1 GCF_009711365.1 Xanthovirga aplysinae
TTATAAAAAACGATAAGTAAAAAGCCAAATAAGACTGAAAAAAGAGCAATTCCAGTATAAATTTCTAGCTCTCCTAAATCCTGAGCAGCTTCCCCTAAATAGGCAGCTAATTTATTACCTAAGCCTGTAACAGCAAAATAAACACCCATCATAATAGAAACATACTTGGCAGGAGCCAATTTGGTAATAAAGGACAAAGCTACAGGAGATAAACATAATTCACCAATGGTATGGAATAAATAAGCCCCTAAAATCCAAAGTACACTTGATTTAGTCAAAATCTCCCCACTTGGTCCCACTTGCGATTCAAGGGATGCTCCCGACATAAAAAAGAATCCTAAGCCCATAATAATTGTACCGACTGCCATTTTGAATAGGGAAGAAGCTTCTTTTCCTTTTGCCTTCCGAGTAGCCCAAAAACCTGCAATTACAGTACCAAATAACATAATATAAAAGGAGTTCACAGACTGGAAAACCCCTGCTGGGATTTCTAAACCAAAAATAACCCTATTAGTTCTTTCATTAGTGAAAATATTCATTAATCCACCTGCTTGTTCAAATGCTCCCCAAAAAACAATCACTATTAGAAAAGAAATAAGTAATACAATAACACGATCCTTTTCTATAGCAGTCAGGGGTTTTGAAATAGATTTCCCTGTAGAATTATTCTTTACTTTCACAAAATCACCAACTCCTTTAAGATACTTTTGCCCCCCCATAAATATCAACTGTCCAATCAACATGCCGATACCTGCCAAGCCAAAACCATAATGCCAACCATATAAAGCAGCAACATAACCTACCGAAATCCCTGCCAAAAATGCTCCGACATTTATCCCTATATAGAAAATGGTAAAACCTTTGTCTCTTCGAGGGTCACCTTCTTTATACAATCCACCCACCATAGTAGATACATTAGGCTTTAATCCTCCCACACCTAATACGATCAGTGTTAAACCAATAAAAAAGGGCACAATCCCCGAAATCGCCATTATACCATGTCCTGCCACTAACAGTAGCCCGCCTATCATCACCATTTTCTTCTGGCCAAATACGCGGTCTGCCAAGATCCCACCTGGAATAGATGCCACGTAAACCAACATGGTATACCAACCATATAAATTTAAGGCATCGGCATTAGACCAACCTAATCCCTGAAATTCAGCCCCGACTTTATCCGTTCCCGCCACAATGAAGAGCACCAAAATGGCTCTCATCCCATAGTAACTAAAACGTTCCCATAATTCTGTAAAAAATAGGACATACAGCCCTTTGGGATGTCCGAACAATTCTCCGGAGTCCTTCACATTTAAGTTTTGTAAACTATTACTCGCCGACATATAAAATTTGATTAATTAAAAAATTCGAGGGAAAACAAAAAATGAGCTCTTAAAGCACATAAAAAAACCACAAAAAATCTCGTATAAATCAAGATTAAAAAATAATTAACCCCTAAAGTATTATTTATTTATCAAATGGGAAGAAAACTCCCAAACAAAAACCGTAAAAGACACCTATTATTATATAAAAACCATCAATAATACAATTTATTTTCAACAATCCCAAACCAAATAAAACCAAAAACACAAATTTCAGTGCGCCTATTATCGTTAAAACAATCAAAAATAACTTCTTCTTATTGTTTGCGCATAGTACCCTCCCAAAGTCATAAAAAAGGCTTATAAAGTATTAAACACAAAACTTTTTTCCATAAAAAAGAGTCCTCTCTATTGAGGAAAGAAATTATTTATTAGTTTTGCGCAAACGTTTTAAACACTACTATTCACCTATTCTTAAATAAAAAATCATGGAAGAATTAGGGTTAAAATCAACTCTAAATGACCTTAACCATTTAGGCATTAAAAATGCGGAAAAGGCTTACTGGAATCTTAGTCCTGCAGAATTGGTAGAACAAGCACTGTTCAACCAAGAGGGAACTCTTACAGATACAGGTGCTTTAATGTGTGACACGGGTAAATTTACCGGCCGTTCGCCTAAAGACCGATTTATTGTAAAGGATGATAAGACTGCTGATTCTGTTTGGTGGGGTGACATAAATATTCCATTTAACCCTGAAAAATTTGATGCCTTATATAACAAAATGTTGAGCCACTTAGAGGGCAAAAAGTTATATGTTCGAGATGCCTACGCAGGAGTAGATGAACGCTACCGACTTAAATTGAGAGTAGTGAACACTAAGGCCTGGCACAATTTGTTTTGCTATAATATGTTTTTAAGGCCTGAAAGAGAAGACTTAAAAACGTTCGAACCTAATTTTACCATTATCAACGCACCAGATTTTGAAGTTGATCCTAAGGAATTCGGTACGAGACAAAGGAATTTTGCAATTCTCAACTTAACCAAAAAGATCATCCTTATTGGAGGGACAGGATATGCTGGAGAAATGAAAAAAGGTATTTTCTCCGTTTTAAATTACCTTTTACCTCATGAACATCAAGTACTTTCCATGCATTGTTCTGCAAATATTGGAAAAGAAGGAGACACAGCTATCTTCTTTGGTTTATCCGGAACAGGAAAAACCACCCTTTCTGCAGATCCAAACAGGGGGTTAATTGGGGATGATGAACACGGATGGACCGAATCTGGCATTTTCAATTTCGAAGGAGGTTGCTATGCGAAAGCTATAGACCTAACTAGAGAAAAAGAGCCTGAAATCTATGATGCTATCAAATTTGGAGCTATTGTAGAAAATACAAGATACTTAGAAGGAACTCGAACGGTAGATTATCATAACATCTCGGTAACTGAAAATACCAGAACAGCTTACCCAATTGACCATATCGCAAATGCTGTTGAACCATCAGTAGGAGGAATTCCCAAAAACATTTTCTTTTTAACTTGTGATGCTTACGGCGTTCTGCCTCCTATCTCGAAGTTGAACAAAGGCCAAGCCATGTATCATTTTATTTCAGGTTATACGGCTAAAGTTGCTGGTACCGAAGCCGGAGTTACAGAGCCTCAAACGGCTTTTTCTGCTTGCTTTGGTGCTCCATTTTTACCCCTCCACCCTACCAAATATGCAGAAATGCTTGGTAAAAAAATGGAGGAAAATGAAGTGAATGTGTGGCTTATTAACACAGGATGGTCTGGTGGAGAATATGGTGTAGGTTCGAGAATGAAGTTACCTTATACGCGTGCCATGATAACTGCTGCACTAAATGGGCAATTGGATAAGGTAGATTTTGAAAAACACGAAATCTTCGGAGTCAATATGCCTGTTTCTTGTCCTGAAGTACCAGATGAAATATTAAACCCCAAAAACACTTGGTCTGACAAACAAGCTTATGATTCTAAGGCTAATAAATTAGCAACCGAGTTTAACAGAAATTTTGAAAAATTTGCTGACTTTGCTAATGGTGAGATCATGGCAGGTGCACCGCATGCGAAAGTAAAAGCCTAAGAAGTTAAGTTCAGACTATTTAAAA
>NZ_SMMB01000502.1 GCF_009711365.1 Xanthovirga aplysinae
TTTTCGGTTCATTGCAAAACATAAAAACTAAAAAAATCTAAAGTACCCCTCCCATCTTTCTAATATTTTTTGTTTATGTAGTGCTTCAACGAGAAGAATTAAATAATTTTCACAGAGTTACCCCATCGTCTATCAACCCAATAGGACCAATAGTATCATCAAACAAACCCACTTTATAAATAATAGAACTTTTTATAAACAAAATAAATCTTTTAAGCATTCGGCTTGTTTAGTTAGCAATAATCAAATCAATAAACAAAGCCATGAAAAGTCTGAGAAATTATTTATTAGCCATTGCCGTCTTCGGCTTTTTGGGATCTGCCGCCACCGCCCAGGAAAAAGATATTGTAGAATTAGCTCAGGGAAATGAAAACTTAAGTACATTGGTAGCAGCCTTACAAGCTGCAGGATTAGTAGAGGAACTTGAAAGTAAAGGACAATTCACCGTTTTTGCTCCTACCAACGATGCTTTTGCTGCCCTTCCCCCAGGAACTTTGGAGTATTTATTGAAACCAGAAAACAAGGATGAGTTAATTGAAATACTCACCTATCATGTATGTCGTGGAGAATTAATTTCGGAGGATTTGAAGAAAAAACAAGAAGTAAAAACCCTGGAAGGAGACAAAATTACTGTAAAGAAAAGAAAAGGAGAGGTTACAGTAAATGAGGATGCCATGGTAGTTATGGCAGATATACAGGCTTCAAATGGTGTAGTTCATGTTATTGACAAAGTAATCCTCCCTCCTGAGGATTAAAATTCATCAAACAGCCAATTTTTCTACTTAAGAGTTGGCTGTTCTCTTTACGATTTATCCGAAGATTTCTACCATTTGGAATAAAATTTGCAACCTTTATCCTATTTTTGCGTGAAAAATTTTTATATAATTATTTTTGTTTAATTTTGCATTTTTCTGAAAAATACTTAATTTTTTATAAGTTTAAGTTCAAAAATTTAAAAAACCACTGACCATGACTGCAATTCAAATTATCCTGGATTTGCTTATTCTCTTCGTACTACTAACTGCCGGCCTCACCAGTATAGGGGTATTATTTTGGCTACTTTTCAAAAAAGGAGCCCCTACTTATGAAGAATTCCTTGAAAACAATAAAGCTAAACAACTCAGCTGAAGTAATTAAAAATGAGAACTACCTTTATTGGAATTGAAAATCTATTATTTTGCCAAAGAAAGCAACAAAAAGCAGTACATATCAAGCAGTTGATTTGATATTAAACCTTCTGACAATAGATTATTTATTTATGTAAGGGCTTTTCCTGTTGTAAAAGTTATCTCTTGTAATGCTGTTTCATCAAATCCAAATCAAACTTCATTTAAAGACTAAATGTTCCTCCACTAAAAACGATACCTCTTTAATGCTTAGAGTTTAAAAATCTGGTAAAGATTCAGTTTCGGTTAAATTCCAAACACAACCCAATTCTCTTTCTATCTAACCAAATATACCCTTCAAAGAGTTATTTTACCTAAAATGCCACAGGTGTTGAACCTTTACTTCTTGATGGGGAATATATTTAGATTTAGGTTCAAAAACAATGAAAACTATTTTCCCAAAACAATCTGAAAACATTCTTAACCCCTATAGTTTTATACTTTCTCTCTTTCTCCTTCATCAAGAATAACTTCTTCAAGAAAGCCGAGTTGTTAAATACTCCAATATTTCCTGATTCCTAGGGATTAGTGCTTAATCTGAAAGAATAATTGGTTTTAGCGACAGAGATGGTGGAGAAAAAAAAAATAAATCACTTTTCGAGCGAAATTTATTTTTAGGACAAAAATAATAATCTAATTTTTCAGCCTTTGTGAAGTCATGAAGAATTTATCCCAAACATCGAATTGAAAAAATTTTTGGAGAAATCAAGCCTTCTAATGTACAAGGGAGTAGTGAAATATTATCTCGTAATGGAATAACATTTTGTAAAGGCAACTCGAGTTTTCTATTTT
>NZ_SMMB01001145.1:0-3519 GCF_009711365.1 Xanthovirga aplysinae
CTTATTAGGATCGACCAATTATATGATTTACTCTAGATTAAAGTATAGCATTATTAACTTTAAACTTATGTTTGCATTCAAAGAAAAGACCCTTTTAATGCTGGAACTGTCTTGAATTTGCCATTTTAACTAATTGAAAAATGAATAATCCAACCAAGTTTATATTAAAAAAAATTCTTGTGTTGTTACTTTTCACAAGTATAGGCATTTGGAAAGCCAATGCTCAAAATAGCATTAAAAGGAAAGAAATTAAAAAAATAGTTCAAACCTTAAGTGATGACCAAATGAAAGGCCGGTCGGCCTTGGGTGAAGGTGGTCAGAAAGCAGCCAATTATATCAATAATTATTTCGAAGAATTAGGTTTACAAAAACCAAAAGGGTCTTCCAACTATTTACAGACCTTTTCTTTGAATCAATTGAAACCAAAAACCATCAAGGTTAGCTTAGACGGCCACAATATTCCCGAAGACGAAATGTTTCTCATTTCTAATCATGAGAGCCTGCATTGGACTTCAAATTCAGCAATTGAACAAATTCACATAAGTGCTGAAGATGACTTTCCAGGTACTTTCAGGAAAATGAATGGGATGGAAAAAGACCTGATCGTTACAGTAGCAGGGGTTCATTTGAAAACCTTTGAAAGGTACCGCAACTATTTTTCCAAAGGAAGCAAGTTTTTGGATAATGAGGAAGACAAACATTCAAAACTGTTTATTTTATCAAATCCAATTGCCATAAATGACTATGAAATAGAGATCCTACAAGAGAAAAAGAAGTTTCAATTGGCCAATGTATTAGGAATGATCCCTGGAAAAAGCAAAGCCAATGAATATGTTATTTTTTCTGCCCACTATGACCATATTGGAATCCTACAAATGCAGAAAGGAGATAGCATTGCCAATGGAGCTGATGATGATGCTTCTGGGACTACAGCGGTAATGTCCTTAGCCAAGTATTTTAAAAATAAGGGAGGGGGGGAACGCACAATTGTTTTTGTGGCATTTACTGCCGAAGAAATTGGAGGTTATGGTTCTCAGTATTTTTCGAAACAGTATGATCCCGCCTCTATCTCAGCCATGTTTAATATTGAAATGATTGGCAAATTATCTAAATTTGGGAAAAACTCCGCATTTATCACGGGTTTTGACAAATCAGATTTTGGAGAAATATTACAAAAAAACCTGCAAGGAAGCCCTTATAGATACTTTCCAGACCCATATCCCGACCAACGTCTTTTTTACCGATCTGATAATGCTACCTTGGCCAGATTAGGTGTTCCCGCCCATACCATTTCCACGGACCAAATTGACTCAGACCCACATTACCATCAAGTGAGTGATGAATTTGAGACTCTTGACCTTAGGAACATGACCAATATTATTCGTTCAATTGCAAAAAGCGCCCAAAGTATTGTACTAGGAAAAGACACTCCAATAAGAATTATGGAAGAATGAGAAAATAAGGCCTGAGGGAAGTAAATTCATCTTATTTGCAACTTTTCACATCTTTCTCTACGTTATATTTATGAAGCTAAAGGCTTTGTGCAAAGTTGTTTCAGTAGACGAATACAAAGAGCTTCACAAAGCATTAAAAAGAGCAACATTGAAATCCATTTAAAGACTTGAGTTTAGTTTTCATAAAAAGCTAAGTTCAAGTCTTTCCCTTATTAATGGGAAAGCAAAAATGGACTTTATAAAGAAGAGGTAGAGGTATGGATAGAAGCAGTTTTACTTTTTTATTGGTGGATTTTTTAACATAAAAATCCATTGACATTTTGGTTTCTAATAAATTGAAACTCCAAAGTCATGGAAAACCTCAGAGAATACATTACCGAACACAAGGACCATATGGAATGGTTGAAAGAATTTGAGTTTTGTCGAAAAGAAATTTCATTTTTTGAAGGGCGGTTGGCCGAAATTCTAAAAAATCACCAAAATTCCGGAATGCGTCCACGGGCTGAGCAATTTCAAAATCAATTTATCCGGCAAAGGGAAATAATTGATATAATGGAACACAAAGTCAATATCCATGAATTTGAAAACGCTGAGTTGGCCAAATTAAATAATGGGCATATACCAGACCATTGTGCCATTGACCATTTACACATGAGGGAAGAAATTAAAATCTTTTGGAAAATCTATGAAGACCTTAAAGGTAAATTTAATCACTTCTGCGTGGCCTGTAAGGTCGACAAGGCAAAGGCCAGCTAAATACGACCTTGTGCTTTAAGGTATAAGAGTAGAAAGAAAATTGAGTATACTTGGAAAACAATTCACGGGAGGGTTGATAATGGAACTGTTGACCAAGCTTTAAAAACCCAATAACTTAAATCATTTCTAAAATTCAAATTCATACATCCTACCAAAAAGACATATAACAATTATAAAGAGGTCTATACTTCTGACCTCAATTATTCATTTTCAAAGGAGTGAAAGGAATTCGGAAGAAGACGTATTCCTATTTCATCGCCTATTTTCAGATCTTGTTCTCCAGTGTTCAATAACAATGTCCTATTCTCATTCACTGATATTTCAATTTGCCAATAAGCCCCAAAGTAATCTTTATTCAAAATAGTCCCCCTAATTTTCTTTGCTGAAGGGTCAAAAACCAAATGCTCGGGACGAATACAAAAAAGTTTTTCAACAGAAATGCTATTGGTTTGCTCTTCCGCCCAAACTGATAATTCATTTCCAGAAACTACATTTACTTCCCCAAATAAACTTGCCACATAAGGACTTCTTGGAAAATTATATATTTCATGAGGGGTACCCATTTGTGTAATCTCCCCCCTTTCTAATAGCGCAATTTTTTCAGAAATCACCAAGGCATCCTGAGTATCATGAGTAACAAATATAGCCGTTGTACCGGTCTGCCAAATTATTTCCCTCAATTCGAATCTCAATTGATTCTTTAAATGCACATCCAAATTACTAAAAGGCTCATCTAATAATAGTAATTTTGGGTCCTTAGCCAATGCTCGAGCCAATGCCACTCTTTGCCGCTCCCCACCCGACAGTTCTCTAGGGAAATTATTTGCATACTTACTCAGACGACAAATTTCCAGCAACTCTTTTACTTTCTGTTTTCTGTAAGTCTTGTCTAAAAATTCAATAAAATGGGCAATATTTTCGGAAATAGTTAAGTACTCAAACAGCTCAAAATCCTGATTGACAATTTCAATCGCTGAATGGCCTGGCACCAGGTTTTGTGCTGGACCAGTAACTTTTACTCCCTCTAAGAAGATTTCTCCCTCATCAACATCCTCTAACCCGGCAATTAGACGTAGTAAAGTAGACTTACCACTACCGCTTTCACCAATTAATGAGAATATTTCACCATTCTTCAAGGAAAAAGACACATCTCGGATGGTAGCAACCTTATTGGCCGAAAAAGTTTTACTAACCTTTTTTAATTCTAAAAAATTCAATTATCGAAGGGATTAAAAATATGGGTGATACTTAATTGTGAGTACAAATAAATATGATACAGACCATATTCTGGCATTAATTGGCATAAAAA
>NZ_SMMB01001145.1:3811-9359 GCF_009711365.1 Xanthovirga aplysinae
TCAAAGTGAATTGTTTTTGCCCATTTCAAAATTTAGGAAAGGGTAATTTCACTTTATTGACTCAATTCCTGTTTTTTCTGCTTCACTAAAGAATTAACTTCCGTTAGCGTTATCCAAACTATACAAATAACTAACCCAATTCCCAAGCAAATCCCCAAAAAGTAAAAAAAGGATTTACCCTGAGGTTTACTGTAGGCTTGAAAGGGTTGAATTATTTCAATTTTAAAATTCTCATTCAACTTTTCTTCCAGAGAACCCTTTTTATCTTTAAGAGCTAGAATTTGCTTGCTAATCAATGTGTAATTATCAATAAAAATATTAGCTCCGTTTTTGCTTTGGGAAGAACTTTTTAGGATTTGTTCTAATGTCATTTGAATACTATCCAAGCGGGATAACTCAGTTTCAATATCGGAAATATTAGTCAATAACCTTTTTTTATCCAATTCCTGACGTCTACTAAGAAATGGATTGGAATCAAAATAATGAATGATTCCTTTCTGCAATTCAGGCAAAATTTCATTAGAGCCAACTTCAGCCCTAATATAAATGGCACCATTGCCTATTTGATTATCTTCCAATTTTGATATTTCGATACTTTTTAATTCCCCTACACTTTCTGTACTCATTTCTAATAAATTAGCCACTTTCCTTTTGTCATCTTCTTCTAGATATTGAGAAAGGTTGTCGATTAAAAGAGAAGCTTCACTAAGTTTTATTTCATGAGAAAAAAGCACTAAACTACTATAGAAGGCCTTAGAAGAAATAAAAAAGAAGCTAGTTATCCCAACAAAAAATGAAAGACCACCAATTAAAATTATTGATTTTGCTCTCCTTTTAATTATTCCAATAATCTTTACCAATAATTCCAAGATGTCAATTTCATCCTGCGCAATTGGAGAGATTTTTCCACTATATTCTCCAACACCAGATCTACCCAATTTTATTTTATTATTACTATCAGCGTTCATACAAAAGAAATTGAAAAAAATTCAGGAACTAGTACAACAAAAGCTAACTAATTCACTCGCTTAGACCATTAAGGCATCAAAAAGTCACTTTTCCCTGATTCCCATAGGATTGGAGCAAATAAATGGGCGGAAATTTTCTCTACTACAATAAAGTAATTACCTTCATGCCCACTAAAAAGCTTTGAAAAATAAAACGAATATAAAATTGAAATATTACAATCTTCTAGTAGTCGTAACAATATTCCCCATTTTAATGGGCTTATCTTCCAAAGCAAAAATTTTGGGCCCTCAGAATATTGAAAAAAGAACTTTAACTCAAAGCTCACTTAAATCTATACGTCTATATCCTACAACCAACACATATGATCAGAAAACTTTAGCTCCGATCATTTCAATAGAACAGAATCAACCCTTGATTTTAGAGTTTGATGATTTGGAAGATAGAGTTAAGAATCTCTTCGTCAAACTTATTCATTGCAATTTCGATTGGGAACCATCTCCATTATTTGAAAGAGAATATCTAAATGATTTTAATGAATTCCCTATCACGGAGTATGATTTTTCTTTTAACACCCGAATTCCATATATCCATTATATTTTTAAAGTTCCTAATGTAAAAGTTAGTGGAAACTATCTTTTAAAAGTTTATGATGAGGATGACCCAGAAAAAGCGATCCTATCCAAACGATTTGTCATCTATGAAAAAAAGACAGAGACAAAGGTGGAAATTGGTGTTTCTTCAGATGTTGGAAAAAGAAGGGTAAATCAGCAAGTTGACTTCACCTTAAATTTGGCAAGGATTGAAGAAAACAATCCCTATGACAGAATTAAAATAGTCATCCGACAAAATAAAAGATGGGATAATGCTCTGACTGATTTAAAACCCACATTTATTCATGCTACTCAACAAATGCTTGAATTCAGACCCTATCGCCTTGAAAACAATTTCCCTGGTGGTAATGAATTCCGATACTTTGATTTAAGATCAGTAGATTTTGCTGGAGAATATGTGAGAAATATTATTAGGAAAAACCATACCGTGGAGGCATTTCTTGGTGATGACAAAAGTAGAAACAACCTAGCTTATAGCCAATACAGAGATATTAATGGTGATTATGTTGTTAACAACGCTGATAATAATGATTCTGAACTAGGAGCCGAATATGTTAATGTTCATTTCTTCCTAAAATCAGAAACTAAACTAGACCAAACTGTATATATCCTGGGTTCCTTTGACAACTGGGATCGAGGTGGTGAAAATCAAATGATCTTTAATCCTCAAAAGCAACAATATGAGGGAAGTATCTTATTAAAGCAAGGTTGGTATAATTACATTTATTGGGTGGAAGGAGGTAATAATCCTCTAATTTTTGAAGGAAGTCATAGAGAGACTGAAAATGAATACGAAATCATTGTTTATTACAGGCCTCTGGGGTCTATTACGGATCAAGTTGTCGGTTATCAAAAGTTTTCCAGTAATCCAGGAAGAAATTAAATTTAGTTTATGAATTATAGGATGAAAAAGTGGAGGGGTTTTTAGATTTATAATCTATGCATTTATTATTTTAACAAAATAAAATTTGGGCCACTTTAGAAAAAGAAAGAGCCAAATTCCAGACCTTGATTCGCTTCATCAAAATTTGCCCGAATTAAAATAAGCTTGAATACACTACTCATCGAAATATTAATAAAGCTGTTAAAATATTAAAATTAATTAATCCTATAAATCCTAATTTTTTCATTTTATCAATAAACACCTGCATTTCATTAGGAATGATCTTAAAATGTATTTCCTTATGAAATCTACTTTTATCAATTAAAATTATATTCTATTGTTCTTTTTGCAGGATCGGAATTTGCGAGGTCTAACATACCAAAGCCTTTATGGGTAAAAGAACTTAAACCACAGGTAAATACAAATTCTTGGACTTCCTTGGCAGCGTACAAGGTAAAAGGAAAAGTATAACCTCTGACTTCATATTTTACATCCTGATTATAAACAGGATAGATTCTAGCAAACTTTTTTTGATTTGTTTTTATTTTTGACAAGTAATTTTTATCCGGTACCACCTGAAATTTATAAAAAGATTCTAACTGCTCTGTGGTATAGCCATATTCTCCCATTCGCATCATAGTTGATTCATACAATAAATCAGAAAAACTATCAGTTTCCGGTGAAATGAACCTTTTCGCATTTCCATCATTAAATGTGGGGGTTAACAATACAATTGGGGAAATACAAATAAATTTAGATACGGTGGTTAAATTTGGGGCTGCTTCTTTTTCAACCCCATCAGGCTGCAATAAAAGACCTCCCACTTCAACCTGCTTGTAGGAAAACAGATTTTTCAAAAAGAAATTAATAAACTTTTGATCAGGACTTGAAAGCACTAAAGTCACTTTACTCGAATAGTAATGTAGCCCGTTTCTACTGACTTTAGTTTGTCCCTTCAATGCGGAAAAAATATACTTATTAAAATTCCGATACGGACTATCGGCCTCTTTTAATAAAACTCCTTTAATCAATTGGGCTAAAAGGAACTGGTGATGAAAAGGCACATAGGCACCCCTATTCTTCAAATTAAATATGATACGAACTCTCAATTTGAAATAAAATTAATGGTTGAAAAAGATAATTAAACAAAAAGGCATTTCCCGGGACAAGTTATTCATGCTAAAATATATTCTAAAAATTAATTCCTGAGCTAATATACCCAGGAGAGCGAACCAGCCCCATATCCTTTATTTATAATAATAATCTAAGAAAAAATATAACTATAACCAAGCATGATTTTAAAAATAAATCCAATTAATATTTTTTAAAATTATAAAAACAAATTTTGATATACTGATAATAAAAACAAAATAAGCGCATTTTTTAAAAGTATATACTATAATCTTATTACTAATTTAACAAGTTTTAGCGACAATTTATCAAAAATAATAAGTTTGTAATTTTAAACTGAAAACAAAAAAAGCATCTGAACAATGTTCAGATGCTTCCAACTATATATAAATCAGTGCTTTATTCAATTTTTACACATTAAATCTAAAATGCATAACATCACCATCTGTAACTATATATTCCTTCCCTTCCACAGCCATTTTTCCAGCTTCTTTACAAGATTGCTCAGAACCATAATTAACGAAATCTTCATACTTAATTACTTCAGCTCTGATAAAGCCCCTTTCAAAATCAGTATGTATTACTCCTGCTGCTTGTGGAGCTGTCCATCCTTTATGAATAGTCCATGCCCTTACTTCTTTTACTCCAGCAGTGAAATAGGTAATCAGGTCCAACAAAGCATATGAAGCCCGAATCAATTTATTCAAACCAGATTGTTCTAAGCCATACTCAGAAAGAAAAACCTCCCTTTCCTCTTCCTCCAATTCTGCTATTTCAGCTTCTATGGAGGCACTCACTACAATCACCTGTGCATTTTCAGCCTTTACACCTTCCTTTAAAGTTTGAGAATGTTCATTTCCTGTGGCTACGGAATCTTCTTCCACATTAGCCACATAAATAACTGGTTTATTTGTCAGAAGTTTCAGCTCCTCAATTATAACACTATCTTCTTTTGAAACTTCCAATGTCCTGGCATTTTGTCCTCTTTCCAAAACCTCCTTATATCGCTCCAATATAGCTAGCTCTTTTTTGGCAGCGGCATCACCCGACTTGGCCACTCTCTCCACTCTTTGGATTTTTTTCTCAATTGATTCCAGATCTTTTAATTGTAATTCTGTATCAATTACTTCCTTGTCAGCTATAGGATTCACAGCTCCAGAAACGTGAGAGACATTTTCATCTATAAAACAGCGCACCACATGGATAATGGCATCCACTTCACGAATATTTGCCAAAAACTTATTTCCTAAGCCTTCTCCCTTACTAGCTCCCTTTACCAGTCCAGCAATATCTACAAATTCGATTACTGTAGGCAGCACTTTTTCAGGTTTAACCATTTGAGCCAATTTATCAAGTCGACTATCGGGCACAGTTATAACCCCAACATTTGGCTCAATTGTACAAAAAGGATAGTTTGCCGCTTCAGCCTTTGCATTAGACAATGCATTAAACAATGTAGATTTTCCCACATTAGGAAGCCCTACAATTCCACATTGCAGTCCCATTTATATAAATTAATTTAGTATTTAAAAATATGATATTGTTTGTAGGCTCTGTACAATTCTTTAAAAGATACCCTAAGTACGGTGTACACTGGAATAGCAGCGATCATACCAGGAATTTGTGCCAGAGTTGCTCCGGCAAAGATAACAACAAAAATCTCTAAAGGATGGGCTTTTACACTTTTTGAATAAATTAAAGGTTGCAAAATCATATTATCGATAAGTTGCACAATGGCAAAAACGGAACCTATTTTCACCAAAAGAATAACAAAGGTATTAGTTTCGGCTAAATCTGTGGCAGTTGATATCCCTACTATCATACCAAAAGCTGCTCCCAAAATAGGTCCTGCATAAGGAATCAAATTAGCTAAAGCCGCAAAAAGAGCAATGGTTGGGGCATAATTAATTCCCATAAATGTCAATCCAAGGGCAGCTATACTAAAAATGGAAAA
>NZ_SMMB01001086.1 GCF_009711365.1 Xanthovirga aplysinae
TGAGAGCCAGAGAATTAGGTGTTGAACCTGGAATACTTACTCCAGGTAAATGGAATGCAATTACTGATGTGAAAGGAGTTTCGGTGGGCCAAACGACGCTTGTGATAGGGGACTCTATTCGAACAGGGGTTACTGTTATACTTCCTCATCAGGGTAATGTTTTTCAGGATAAAGTACCTGCTGCTGTGTTTGTGGGAAATGGGTTTGGTAAACTTATTGGCACTTCACAAATTGAAGAACTTGGTAATATAGAAACACCCATTGCTTTAACTAACACACTCAATGCCCCTTTAGTCGCCAATGCCCTCATTGATTATACTTTATCAATTCAAGAAAATAGGAATATAAGATCTGTCAATACTGTAGTGGGGGAGACCAATGACGGATGGCTTAATGATATTAGGGGACGTCATGTAAAAAGTATCCATGTAAAGGAAGCCATTGCCTCTTCCTCCTTAGGTGAAGTTAAAGAAGGTAATGTAGGAGCAGGAACCGGAACGAGGGCTTTAGGTTTTAAGGGAGGAATTGGTACTTCCTCTCGTGTTCTACCTGAAGATAAAGGCGGGTACACGGTGGGTGTGCTTGTTCAAACCAATTTTGGAGGAATTCTTAAGATAAACGGAGCTCCTGTAGGAGAGGAATTGAATAATTATTATATGGCGGAGGATGTTCCTTATGTTGTGGACGGTTCTTGTATGATAATCATTGCTACTGATGCACCTCTTTCCGCTAGGAATTTGAAACGTTTAGCAAGGCGTTCTTTCTTAGCCCTTTGGCACAGTAGGGTCATTTTCTTCTAACGGTAGTGGAGATTATAGTATCGCCTTCAGTACCCATCTGGGTGTCCGGATTCCCTATTCTTCTAAGGATATGGAAAGAGTTTCTACAGAGGTTTCTAATGATCATATATCACCCCTGTTTCTTGCAGTTTTGGAAGCAACGGAGGAGGCAATTTATAATTCATTGTTCATGGCCACTGACATGAGGGGACAAAAGGGAAGAGTAATGAAGGCATTGCCCATACAGAAAACCCTTAAAATATTAGATAAATACAGTGCTCGTAAGAAATAATCGATGAAGCAGTTTTCAATTTCTATTGATTTACTCCTAAAGTTTTCATTTTTGAAATGGAGATATTGAAATTGCTGAAATTAGTTGTTTCTAATTTTTATCTTTCCGGCTCTGTAGCAGCATTTACAGTACTTTTGTCCTCCAATGAAATAGAATTCCTAAAAGCCTTAATTTTGTAATTTTTTTTTAAGAATTTTTTTAATGCAAAAGGTACAGTTTAACAACAGGAACACTATTAACTTAGATGGATTTATAGTTTAAGAGAGATTGCTTTTATAGCTAGGGTTTGGGATAAGATGAGTTTTAGATTGGCTTTGAATCCAGTTAGTTATGTCTATAAATTTAAAATGGATTGAGATCAAAATCAAAGTGGTTGTAACCTCTGCATTAAGAAGATGAAGGGAGGTTTTAATAATCTCTATTATAAAGATTTTTGGCGAAGGAAAATAGGGGTTCTTTTCGATGAGCATCTATATTGATTTCATCTAGAATCTTCATAGCCTTTCTATAATTGTAATCCATAAGTTTCTCAGCGTATTTGTCAAGTGACAGTTCCTTATATAAGGCAATTGTTTTACTAATTTTATCTTCCCTATTTTTACATGATTTTAATAAAGTGAGGTTTTTGCGTTGTTCTTTATTGGCTAGCTGATATGCCTTAACATAAAGGTAAGTTTTTTTGTTTTTTACAATATCCCCACCTATTTTTTTTCCAAATTTTTCCTTTTGTCCAAATACATCCAGCCAGTCATCTTTTATTTGAAAGGATATTCCTAGTAACCGGCCAAATTCATAAATTTTGTTTTGATTTAGTTCAGATGCATTTGCTAAAATTGCTCCAATCCGTAGACTGCTAGCCAGTAATACTGCTGTTTTCAGTTCAATCATTTGAAGATATTCCTGTTCCTTGATTTCATCCATGGATTCAAAAACAGAATCCATGTGTTGCCCTTCTAAGACCTTTTTTGCGGTATTAATAAATAATGGAAATAAATGGGACAATTTAAAGACAGGGGCCTTGCCT
Source organism: Xanthovirga aplysinae (assembly GCF_009711365.1). Lineage (GTDB taxonomy): Bacteria > Bacteroidota > Bacteroidia > Cytophagales > Cyclobacteriaceae > Xanthovirga > Xanthovirga aplysinae. The sequence goes on from NZ_SMMB01001086.1 coordinate 2,096, forward strand.
AAATATTGATAGGCCAATATCAAAAGTAAATCCCCAGCGAGAAGAGCCGTTTCTTCATTAAAATGCTTATGAACTGTAGGTTGGCCTCTTCTGATTTCTGCTTGGTCCATTATGTCATCGTGAATTAGGGTGAAATTATGAAATAACTCCACAGCAAAGGCTGAGTTCAGGGCATCTTCCAATTTGCCATCAAATAATTTGGTAGATAATAAAACTAATAAAGGTCTTATTTTTTTTCCCTTTGAAGACAAAAAATAGTAGACGGCTTCGTAGGCGGATTCATTTTTTTCACTGAATCGGATGTTTTTAAATTGGTTGGTATAGATTTCCAGAAGTTCTTCCGAAAGGGTTAATTTGGACAAGGGCATAATTGGGGGTTATTTATTGGTTTCTTAATATACCACTCCCTTCCCTTAATTTCAAAAATTAAATTTGTTTTGATCAGGCTAAATAACCAATAATAAATCCCGTAGTTTTCTCAATTTAAAATAGGATGTCAATGTTGAATTAGAGGTTCTAATTTATGATGGAGGTAAATGAAAAAAAAGCTGGAGGAACAGCTCATTAACTTCCTGTACTATTAAATTTTTCTATATATCGTCCTAAAGCCCTAAGAGGAAATACATTTCGATATGAAGTATAGGTTATCATACAATTTTGGTTAAAAACCCCCGAAATGCCCTCCTGAGGCCAATCCCCATTTTCCAATTGTCTTTTAAGCAAAAATTTGATTCCTCGTTTTACGACTTCTTTTTTAGGATAGTGGGCTGTCATTAGGGCAAGTAAAGCCCAACTAGTATTTACTACCTGGGAACGCTGGTGTTCCATATATTTATCTTGACTGCAAGAGGTATGAGATTCTCCCCATCCTCCGTCTGGTCTTTGTTTGGAAACCAAAAAATCACAAGCATTTTCAATACAGGATTCTACCTTAAATTGTGTTCCTTCATAGGAGTGTAAAGCTGAATTTGTTAACGCTTCTAAGGCGAACCAGCTACCATAGGTAAAGCAAACTCCCCATGAACCTACCCATCCCCCTTCAATTCTTTGTTGGGCTATTATAAAATCTAGCCCTTTTCTAATAGCTTTTTTAATTAACTCCTTTCTATAATGAGGGAAATTTTTATTGAATTCATTTAAGGCGGTTATGCAGGAAGAAGTGCATTCAACACAAGGATAATCAATCATTATATTCCCAAATATATGGGAAGGGTTGAAGTGTTCTAACCATTTTTTTCCTCGGCTCTTTTCATAAGTGGCCCATCCTCCATTTGCATTTTGTAAGGAAAGAATAAAATCAATAGCCTGTTCTAATCTTTTGTTTGAGATTCTTGTAATTTTTGACTCCTCAATTAAATTGGTTTGATGAATTCCCAAAATGGATTTTACCGCTTCAGCTGTGCAATCTGATATGGGCCAACCATGAGCTCGAGTTGAAAAAGGCCAGCCACCTACTGAGGGATGCCTGAAAAATTTTTTTCTTTGGTTTACTTCTTTGCGGATTTGGTTTTGGTCCAAAAACTCATAGGTTTTTTTTAAAGTTTCTTTACAAGAATTTATAGAAAAGTTTTCAAGGATGGTTTGCGTAGCAAAGGAAGTATCCCATAATTGGGCTCCATTATAACCATTCATTTTCATTCCATCCTCGGCCACCCAAAGGTAATCATCCCATTTCTCTACATGCTTTTGAAAGTAATTGGAACCTTTTCCATAAGCATGCCAAAGACAAATTGAATTAATCATCTGATTAATAGGTCCCAGATTAATAAAACTCGTCTGATCATCTTCTGCATTTATATAATCAAGTGTGAATTTTAGGGCCTTTTTTCTAAGGCTTTTTAAAAAGAATTTTTCGTAACCATTTAAAAGGCTTAAGGAAATTTTTAATCCAATTGATGGTCCCTTAAAATGATCGGTTTTTGCTAATATATTTTTCTTCCGATTCCAGTTAATGGAATTGTAGTCCTCCACATAGAGCTCTTTTTTAAGTTGAGAAATTAGTGGAGTAATAGGCCCCTTAAGCTTTTGACCAAAACAATAAGACATGGGTAAATAGACCATTCGGGAGTGGCACCAGAATTTGCTGGGATGAAAAGGCAAAAATTTTGGTAATAACCACATTTCTGGTAGTAGGCTATGTACACCTGTCCATTCATATACCCCCAAAATGGCTAAGAAGAACTTTCCCCAGGAAGGTAATCCAGTAGCTCCTCCCATATCTTTAATCCATTTTTGAGCCTTTTGTAAATTATCGTTATTCGCCTTAAAACCTAAAATACGAAGTGCACAATATTGCATCACGGTTCCAAATAAGGTCGATTCACCCTCTATATGCAATCCCCAACCTCCATCAGAATTTTGGTGATTAATCATATAACGGCCCATTAAAACTTGCTTTTCTTGGGAAAAGGGAGTCTCTGTAATATAAGAAGTAATGATAAGGCCAGGTAGAAGAAATAATGGCCCCCCGTAGTCTCCTGGCCAGTGTCCATCATTAGATTGCAAGTTTTTATAGTATTCTAATCCTTTAAAGGCAGATTGAAATGCCTTATTCGCCAAAGGATCTTTGATTTTATATGAATTATTAATCCGGTGGGAAATATTAGAAAAATTATTTCTCTGAGTTTTTTGATGACTTCTATAAACTAAATCTGAAGAGTTGGGGTTTTCTTCTTTTTCAAAATAGAAGGCATTGGAAAGATCGTTTAAAAACGTCTTAGGTATTTCCTTTTGCTTTGAAGTAGCTTGATTCAAGCTACCGTCAAGACTCCCATTCGCTTTTTTTAGATTTGTTGGAAAGGCCGGGCTAGTTAGGAATTCATCCAAAAAATTTAATTTCCAATACTGTCTTCCTTTTTCACATATCAACTTACAAGATTTCCAAAAATCAATCGAGTTTTTCGAAGAATGCCTACTCATATTTTGGAGGTTTTTTGCAAAATGATTAGTTTAAATTAGGGTACGTATTTAGTACCTTGGTTCTTTTATCAGATTTAAAATGAAATAACCGTTAGAAGGACGTTCGATTATTTAATCGAACCCTCAAATGAAATGAAATTGGGAAAGTTCTCATGTTTTTCCCAAGAGTATTTAAAAGTCTTCTGAGAAAAAGTACAAAACTAAAGTCTGCAATTAATTACCTCTGAAAACTTGTTTTTCCGTAAGGAAAATATGGAGTCCCTGAAAAGCCCATCTGAAAAAACTCACCAAACCACCAAAATATGGGCTTTTGGGATTTAATCTTCTCTCAGTTCTTAAAGTTGTAATTCATTTATCAAAGGAAATTGGGAATCAGGTTTTGGAAAAACCATTTCCTTTTAATCTTATTAGTTTTCTCATGATTAAAGATGCTTTACTCTATATTGGATTGGCCCAATCCCTATTTGCTGCCTTGGTTTTAATTACAAAACCCAAGGTTTATATACCTGATAAGATATTGGTTATATGTTTGTTAACCATTGCATTTCGTTTTTTTGTAAAGATTTTACATTATGATTTTGGTCATTTAAATGAAGATTTTTCACTTGGGGTAATTCCTATGTTATTTGGTCCCTATTTTTATCTTTATACGGCTTATACGATCTCGGGGAAGTTGGTACTTAACACCAGGGATTTATGGCATTTTGTTCCTTTTATCCTCATGGTCTCAATTTTTCTTCTTTTCTATAATGGTAAAGTTTCTTTTAACACGGTTACTTTTTTCGTAAGAGATCAATATTTGCCCGGCCGAATCGTCTTTGGACTCATTTTCTACTCCAGTATTTTAATCTATACTATTTTTACCTTTATCAAATTGAGTAATTATAGACGGTTGCTAAAAGCTGGCCTGGAAAATTATTCTTCAGAGGTACCTTTATTTTGGCTTAGCTTCTTAACTTTTTTCTTTAGTGCGCTTTTCTTTTTTTATTTGATACTTGGGGGTATTAATGCCTTTACTTTTTCTGAAAGGTTTGACATTTCAAGTCTTTCACATATAGGATTAACCATTTTGGCCTATGTAGTAAGTTATTTTGGGTTGCGTCAAACTAACCTTACCTCTAGTGAAAAGATAGAGAAACAAGAACATGATAACTTGGTAGAAAGTATAAGTTCGGGTTTAAAGAATAAATTTAGCTCTGAGGAAGCAGAAGATATAATGCAAGAACTAAAGGATTTAATGGAAAAAGAAGAACCTTATTTAAATCCGGAATTGACATTGGGTAATCTCGCCAATAGAATAAACATTTCTAAGTATGATCTAACCTACCTTTTAAATAATCACCTTGGTAAAAATTTCTTTGCTTTTGTTAATGAGTTTAGATTAAGGGCGGTTATTAGAAAATTGGAGAACTCTGAAAATAACCATTTGACTATTATCTCTATTGCCTATGATTGTGGCTTTAATTCAAAATCTTCTTTTAATACTTTATTTAAGAAACAATTAGGGTTAACACCTTCCGAGTATAGAAAAAAAATGGGTACTAGTCCAAATAATAAATCCGAACGTATTTGTGATTAATGAGAGAGGAAAAGGCGACTCTGTCTTCTTTTTTTCATAATTTCTATTCAAATCCCAAACTATAAATTTAAAGAAGATTACAAATATGCCATTTAATCTTATTCATTTATTTAAGTATCCGGATGAATTTACCGCTTTGTATAAAATGAAATTTCTTCAACCAGGAGGGAGTGTCAATGACATTTCCTCATTTACAAATAATCATAAGCTTTCAGATCTCCAATTTTGTTATGCCATTTTAAACAAGGTTTCTCGCTCATTTTCTACAGTTATTTGTCAATTGCCTACCGAAATACGGGATGTGATTTGCGTTTTTTATTTGGTACTAAGAGGGTTGGATACAATTGAAGATGATTTTAGGATTCCAGCAGAAAAACGAAAGAAACTGTTACTGAATTTTTATCAAAATAGTTTTGATCCCCAATGGACTATTTCGGGGGTAGGAGATAGCAAAGATTACCAATTACTTTTAGAGAACTACCAACGAGTAACTTCCATCTTCCAGGGGTTAAAAAGGGAATATCAAGAGATCATTAGTCAGACTTGTCAAGAAATGGGGGCTGGAATGGCTTCTTTTATTGGAAAAGAAATTCACTCAGTAGAGGATTATAATCATTATTGTCATTTTGTGGCAGGGAAGGTAGGTATTGGTTTATCAAAAATATTTTCCGTTTCAGGGTTGGAGCACGAAGAATTACAAAACGAGACCGAACTATCCAATTCAATGGGAATATTTCTTCAAAAGACCAATATTATAAGAGATTATCATGAAGATTTAATACTTAATAGAAAGTTTTGGCCCCAAGAGATTTGGGGAAAATATGCAGACACGCTAGGTGACTTGAGATATAAGGAGTTTGATGCTCTTGCCTGTTTAAATCATATGGTTACTGATGCCATGAAACATGCCATATTATGCTTAAAGTATTTGGAGTTGATCCAAAACAAAATGATTTTTCAATTCTGTGCCATTCCTCAAGTGATGGCTATTTCTACTCTTGTGGAAATCTATAATAATGCTCAGTTATTTTATCGAAATGTAAAAATTAGAAAAGGCCTGGCAGCAAAACTTATTCTCAATACTCAAAACATGAATGATGTTCGTGAAGTTTTTTTAGAAATGGGAAATAAAATGTTAAAGAAAGCCTCTTTAAAAGATTCCAACTTTCAATTGTTGGTTCGCTATCTTTGTCAAGTAGCCAATCCTGACAAAGTTAGAATTAAAGAAGAATTTCTATAATTCAATGAGATGGAATGAAA
>NZ_SMMB01000863.1 GCF_009711365.1 Xanthovirga aplysinae
ACTTTCACTATCAACTAAATGGAGAAACTATGAAAACCTTTAAATTAATCCCCCTCTTATTTTTTTTCTTTTATCATCCAATAATGGGTCAAACTTCTCAAGGAAATTTTCTATTAGGAGGAGTTGCCAGTTTTAATGTACAAAACGATGTCGGGCAGGAAGGTAGGGTTTCTACTCTTTCTGTTTCTCCAAACTTTGGCTATTTCATTATAGACAATTTGGCTATGGGGTTAAGTTTGCCTCTCAATTTTAAATGGGATAAATGGGCAGGAGGTAAAGGTAGAAATATAAACCTTGTTTTAGGTCCCTTTGCGAAGTATTATATTCCAGTGGCAGATAGAGTCTCCTTTTTTGGAGAAACAGCTTTAGGTTTGGGAACAACAAATGTAAAGCAAGATCCTAGATATAGACCAATAGAACCTGAAGACCCTTTACTAGATCCTCAAATAAGGTATAAGGAGATTCTTAGAGTCTATAAATTGGGCATGGGATTAGTTTATTTTCTATCCCCACAAGTGGGATTAGAAGGAGAATTAGCCTATGTTGCCCAAAGTACCAGGCTTAAAAGCGAGTTAATTGATTTCCTGAATGATACGGAAAAAAATAGAAATCTCTCCTTTACGATAGGGCTTCAAGTATATTTATAGAATATCAATTGAAAATGCCTTTTGCCTAAATTGAACTCAAATAAAATCTTTAAACTTAAACTATGATTTTTGTAATTGGGAAGGTTTAGCTTGAACTATTAATTCATCTAAATTATTAAAGTCTATGAAAACTTTAAAAATACTTCCCTTGCTCTTATTATTCCTTTATCAATCTTGCATGGCCCAAACTAAAAAAGGAAACTTGCTTTTGGGGGGATGGTTAGCTTTACTTCGAAATCCATCCCAAATCAGAAAGAAAAAGTTTTCTCCCTTTTTTTAGCTCCTGGTTTGGGATCTTTTGTGATAGATAATTTAGCCTTCGGGCTTACTTTGTCCTGGGATTTCTCCTGAACTAGTGAAGAAGATTTTCAGGGAAATGTTTTTAGTGCTTAAAATCAAAATGATTTTATGGGGGCGATGATAAAGTATTATATACATAGAACCAGTTGGTTCGGTACTATTGAGGAAGCAGCCCTTCTAATAGGAGGAAGAAAATACAAAGAGGTATTAGATGTTGGTGGAACAAAGGAATCCTATGAAGAAGAATAGTCGGCAAGTGCGGCTCAAATTGGGGAGGGAGTGGTGTATTTCTTATCTCCTAAAATAGGATTGAAAGGCAAACTGGCCTACACCTCTATGCAGTTTGTATAGGGGTATGAAGTTCAATATTAGTTTAGAAATTTTTCCTTTGACCCAGGCTTTCAAATTTATTTTTAATAGAATAAAAAAGGGTATAATTATTGTTTCAATAGTGGATTTATAGACTAATATTTTTTAACCAATAAAACTTGATTCTATGAAAATTTTCAAATTTTTTCCATTAATGGTATTGTTCCTGTATCAACCACTTATGGCTCAAACTAATAAAGGAAATATGCTTTTAGGTGGAGGGGGAGGCTTTTATTATAGTAAAGCTCAGGATCAGGAGGGGCATTATTCTAGTCTTAGCCTTGCACCTAATTTGGGTTACTTTGTAGCAGACAATTTTGTTTTGGGCTTGAGTCTGCCTTTTAGGCTTAGTTGGTCAAAGTCGGAATGGGGTAAATCTAATTCCCAACAATTTACAGTGGGGCCTTTCACCAGATATTATGTTCCTATAGCTAATAGAACTTCTTTTTTTGGGGAAGCGGGTTTAGGGCTAGGAACCTACAAATATAAATATAAACCTATTGATTCTGAGGTCTCTTCTGAGGATGAAAGAATGTCAAAAAATACAAATTACAGATTTGGATTTGGATTAGGGCTAGTCTATTTTCTTGTTCCAAATGTAGGTTTGGAAGGAAAGTTGGCCTATAATTATAACAAGGCAGATTATGATGATGAGGACAATTTATCTGATTCTTCAGAAAGAAATATTGCCTTTAATGTGGGACTTCAGGTTTATTTCTAGTTTCTTTGATTAAGTTCAAAAAGAATTTTGGAAATTGTTTAATTTGCATATTCAAAACCCTATTAGGGCTAAAGTCTTGATAGGGTCTTACTTTTTATGAAATTAATTTTTTTTCCACCTCGTAATCTTAAAAGGAAACATTTCCTTATTTTTCTTCCTTTACTATCCATTATTATTTGGATACTTTACCCTCTACCCTCTCCCCTTTTTAAGGATCCCTATGCTTCAGTACTTAAGGCTAAAGACGGGACTCTTTTAGGCGCAACTATCGCGGACGATGAACAATGGCGCTTCCCCATTGCTGATTCTATCCCTATGAATTTTGAACAGGCTTTGTTGCATTTTGAGGATGAATATTTTTACAAACATCCTGGAATTAATCCCTTTTCCCTTGGACGGGCCATTTGGCAAAATATGAAAGCGGGAAAAGTAATCTCCGGAGCCAGTACACTTAGTATGCAAGTGATTCGTCTTTCCCGAAAGGGGCAAAAAAGAACGATTGTAGAAAAGTTATGGGAAATGGCTTTGGCTCTTAAATTGGAACTATATTATTCTAAAAAACAAATTCTTAACTTTTACGCTGCTCATGCCCCCTTTGGAGGGAATGTAGTGGGGCTTTCGGCAGCATCCTGGCGCTATTTTGGAAGGGAGGTCGATCAGTTGTCATGGGCAGAGGTTGCTACGCTAGCTGTTTTACCCAACAGTCCGGCTTTGATTTATCCGGGTAAGAATTCTCCCCTGCTAAAAAAGAAACGTGACAACCTTCTTGAAAAGCTTTATCAAAATCAAATTATCGATTCTTTGACTATGGCATTGGCCTTAGACGAACCTCTTCCTGGAAAGCCTTATCCCTTACCACAACAAGCATATCACCTTCTTCAAAGGGCCATGGGGGAAGGGCAAAGGGGGACGGTTATTAACTCAAGTCTGGACCCTCATTTGCAACGAAGAGCATCTGAAATAGTGCAATTACATCATGAAAACCTTCGCCTGAACCAAATTCATAATGCTGCGGCTATTATTATTGAAATTGAAAGTGGGAATACCCTGGCTTATGTGGGAAATGTAAAGGGAAGCGGCAGACATGGGGAGTCGGTAGATATCATTACTTCTCAAAGAAGTACAGGAAGTATTTTGAAGCCTTTTCTTTATGCTGCTATGTTAAGTGAGGGTAAGTTATTACCTAAACAGCTATTACCAGATTTTCCAGTTTTTTTCCAGGGTTTTGCCCCCAATAATTTCAATAAGAAGTTTGATGGGGCTGTTCCTGCTGATAAGGCTCTTTCGCGTTCTTTGAATATTCCCTTTGTCTTTTTATTAAAAGAATTTAGGTATGAAAAGCTACACTTTAAATTAAAACAGTTGGGTATGAAGAGTCTGGACCAACCAGCTTCCCATTACGGTTTATCACTAATTTTGGGTGGGGCTGAAGTCAACTTGTGGGAGCTTTCGGCTATGTATGCGGGAATGGGAAGAACATTAAGAAATTATTATCGTTATCCAGGGGAAAAACGTTACCGAAATGATGATGTCTTTCAAAATCATTATTTGCTAACCAATAAAGCTTCAATACGTAAAGGAACTGATGAAGTTGGGGTTTTAGGTGCTTCCTCAATTTGGTATACGTTGGAAGCAATGCAAAACCTTCAACGTCCGGATGATCAGGCCGATTGGCAGGAATATAGTTCTTCGAGGCCCATTGCCTGGAAAACGGGTACAAGCTATGGTTTCCGGGATGCTTGGGCGGTCGGAATGGATCGGGATTATGTGGTAGCCGTTTGGACGGGAAACGCAAGTGGAGAAGGTCGTCCCGGTCTTTTAGGGGTAAAAACGGCCGCACCCCTGCTATTTGATTTGTTTGATCTTTTACCAAGGACTTCTTGGTATGATTTCCCGGAAAGTGATACCCAAAGTCTGTTGATTTGCCAGCGAAGTGGTTTGCAAGCAACTGCCCATTGTCAACCGATTGATACCCTTTCCGTTCCTAAGGTAGCCATTCGGGCTGAAAGTTGTTCTTTTCATAAGAACATTCATCTCAATGCAGAAGGTACCTATCAGGTTAATAGTGATTGTTATCCTGTTCATCAGATGAAGGAAAAAAACTTTTTTGTATTGCCTGCTGTACAGGAATGGTATTTTAAACCCCATTCTATCTGGTATGAATCTCTTCCTCCTTTTATGCCAAATTGTGGACAAAATTTTACAAAGAGAATGGCTTTTATTTATCCTAAAAAAAGAAGCCGAATCTATATCCCAAAGGAACTGGATGGTGAAAAAGGAAGAGTAGTCTTTGAGGCTGCACATAGGGAACCTAATATCACCCTATTTTGGCATTTGGATAATCAATTTCTGGGAGAAACAAAGGGTTTGCATCAAATGGCTTTTGTTGCTTCAAAGGGAAAACATGAACTCACACTCATTGATGCCGATGGGGAAGAATTGAGGGAATGGTTTGAGGTGGTTGGGGAGTAAGTTTTGGTTTTATATTGATCTATATAAACCTTGATTTTAGTGTTTGTCAAAGTAAAATGATACTACAAAGATTTAATTTTCAAGGAATCCTAGGAAGAGCAACCAAATGCCCAAGTCCACAGAGAGTTTGTCCAGACTATTGCGATGTTGTGAGAAAAAATGTCCATTGGGCTTGTAATCCATTTGTATCCTCAGTTTTTAAATGAAAAGCAGTGCTGAAGGGTGTTTTTTCTAAAATTAATAGGTGAATAAAGTAAACCATATTTAAAAAAGTTGATTATTTTCCTCACCCAATTTCTACTTACTCCAAATAAATTTAGGGTCCTATTATTGAAAATATATTAATTTATTTTTCTG
>NZ_SMMB01000248.1 GCF_009711365.1 Xanthovirga aplysinae
AAGATATTATCATATAATGTCAATGGGATACGTGCAGCAATCAACAAAGGATTAATTGATTGGCTTTCCCAAGAAAACCCTGATGTGCTTTGTTTACAAGAAGTAAAAGCTCATGAAGAACAAGTAGATCTTACTCCCATTAAAGATTTGGGATACGATATTTTTTGGATGCCGGCCCAGAAAAAAGGATACAGTGGAGTAGCTATTTTCACCAAAGTTAAACCCAAACATGTGGAATTCGGATGTGGTTATGAACAATATGACTCAGAAGGACGCCTAATCCGGGCCGATTTTGAAGATTTTTCGCTTATGAATGTTTATATGCCCTCCGGCTCAAGCGGTGATGAAAGACAAGCCTTTAAAATGCAATGGTTAGATACCTTTACCCATTACATCAATAATTTAAAACCTGATTTCCCAAATTTGATTATTTGTGGAGACTATAACATTTGCCATAAACCTATTGATATCCATAACCCTCAAAGGAATAAAAACACTTCTGGATTTTTACCCGAAGAAAGAGAATGGTTTACAAAATTCATTGATAGTGGGTTTGTAGATACTTTTAGACATTTCAACGAAGAACCACACCAATACAGTTGGTGGACATATCGAGCAGGAGCAAGAAAAAAGAATTTAGGCTGGCGTATAGATTACCACCTATCCACAGAGTCAATGAAAGACCGATTAAAAAGTGCGGCAATTTTAAGTGATGTCAATCATTCGGATCATTGCCCGGTTTTAGTGGAAATCGATTAATTTTAAATGAAAGAATGAATGGGATAAGAAAGGAATTATAAAAAATACTTATCCCATTATAATAATATTTAATGATTAAA
>NZ_SMMB01000546.1 GCF_009711365.1 Xanthovirga aplysinae
ATATTCTTCTCAAGTTATAAGCTATAAAAATAAAATCCACATCCGCCGAAGTCCGTATTTTTGTCTTCTTGGTGATGGTGTGGTCAAACCCCCATTGTCTTTTGATGATTCCAAAAGGATGCTCTACTAAGACTTACCGTAATTTATAAGTTTCGGGTTCATTTGGTAGGCTAGCTTTGTTTTGCTCGATTGATTGCTTGTATTCACTGCAGTGAATGACTTTTCCGTTTCTCGATTTGGTACATTGCTTTTTAACAGCACAATTGCCAAATGCAGAAGTTTTGTAATGTTTAAATCGATAACTTTGGGTTTAATACCATCTTTTTGAGCTGTATAGAATGTGCCCTTCAGGGCATTTGAAGGTATCATAATAAGGATGATAAACGAAGTTCTCAGCATTGTAGGTAGGATTTGGTCCTGGCCTGAAGAAGGGAAGGCTGGAATTGCTACTAGGGTTTTAATGCCCAATTTCTGTACTGCTGCTAGCTCTTTGCCTTTGTGATACCCTTTGGCAAACAGGACTGAAAAACGGTTGTGTTTCACAATCCATTTGGCCCTTCGGACCATCCTACCCATGGCCTGGGAGTCATTTTTATAGGTAACCTCATAGTCAATTGGGATTTTATTTTTAGCATCAACAGTAGATTAAACATTATAAGCTACTTCGGTAATTACCCCTCTTACTATAAGCTGTCTGCTATCAGGACCTGAAGTAGAAACCTGTTTTTCTCCGCTAGCTTTTAGCTCCTGTTCCAATTTCTTGTACCGTGCTTTATTCTTCTTTTCTACTATTTTTCTTTCAAGTTCTAGTTTATCACTATCTCCATCCCTATCGGCTAGCAGAGTGGTATACTCCTCCCGTTTCTTATCTATATAGGCAATCTGGTGTTCTATTTTCTTTTGGTTGTAGGTTTGCTTTTTGGAATTTTGGGCTCTTAGTTTGGTGTTATCACCTTCTAGTAATAATCCACCTATTAACTCAAAGTTACGAGCGACCTGTACGGTCTTGAGAAATACCCTCTTAATAGTTTTTGAATTTTCTTTTCAAAGTTATTGATGGTATTATGATCTAAGCTCAAACCTTTTAAAAGCCAGGTAAACTCAATGTTTTGCTTGCATTCTTTTTCCAGAGCCCTTGATCATCTGATCTTATTGAGGTAGCCCTAAATGAATAACTTAAGAAGATCTTTAGGACCGTAAGCAGGTCTGCCATTATCAACAAAATCATATGCTAAACCTAATGGCTTTAAATCCAGGCTTTCAGCAAAAACGTCAATTAACCTTACTTCATTATTTTCATCAATAGCGGCATCAAGACTTATGGGAAACAATGATACTTAATGCCGATCCTATTCTTGAATGAATTTCATGCTATAAGATAATCATTAAAGCAAAAGCCTAAAAAAATAACAGGAAGTTTTTAAATAGTCTAACGGTGAGTGTAAAATGCATTAAAAAGCATTTTACACAGTGTTTTGTTTAGTTAATTTCAACTAAACCATTTAATAAGTTATCACATTTTGGTTTATAGCTGTCTAATAAATTTTGTGCAGTATAGGTAATAAATTGGACTGTTCCATTAGTATTCGAAAAATAATATCCATAATAGGAAACTTTGATTCCTTGCATAGACCCATGCATCTGAAGCAGCAAAACTTTTAAACCATTTACAGTTCTATATTCTTCTTTTACAATTTTTAAATCAGGAGCAGCAGCTTTTCCGTTTTCTAATGCTATTGATTTTAATGTTTCAAGTGGAATTTCGACCTTTTCAGATATAACCATACCATATAGATCCCCATCCTTCAATTTTAATTCATATTCTGCATCAGGATTTTCGGTCGCTTTTCTAAACGACCAAGTCTTTGGATCTAACCAAAAGCCAACATTTAATTTTTTACTCTTAAGTAAAAATGTAGATTTCTTATTCTTTTCAAACTTTTTGGTGTTGGTTGGTATTTCGGTTTCCTTCCAATGATCTTCATTCTGGTATTGCCACGTTCCATTATTTAAAAGAATTACCTCCTCACCTGTTTCAGTAACTGCTTTTTGTTGAGCGTAAATAATTGTAAAAGTGAACAGACAAAAAAATAGTAAGGTTAATCTTTTCATATTTCTTTTTAATCCAATTCTAACTACCGTCAATTTTTTAAAATTTTAATCCCCTAAAAAATCGCTCCAAAGCTAGAAAAATTAATTGGTTTCTCCATAAAACACAACGGCCAATGTATAAAGCGTAGCTTGGGCCGTGCTGTTGGCCTTGCGAGGCTTTGACCTATACCC
>NZ_SMMB01001058.1 GCF_009711365.1 Xanthovirga aplysinae
ACTGTTGGTGCTATCCCCATAGCCTATGAATCCAGTTCTGGCTCCATCGCCTCCATAGTACTCGAGATAGGAATGTTGATTATTATCAACTCCATTGGCATGGAGTTGAAGGCTACCTCCGTTTCCGAATTTTCCAATACCACTTATTTTGAGATTCCCTGCTACTTCCAGTTCATGAGCGGGAATTGGTACTCCAATTCCCACTTTTCCTCCGTTTGCTACTGTCAAATTTCCATTAAAGGCACCCCCTCCGGCGGTAATGGCATTAGTGGTGATGGCTCCCTGATCGGTGAGTTGCTGAAGGGTGAGGGGGAAAACATCGTAATAGGTTTTTCCTCCATTTTCATCGAGGAGAATGTAGTCTTCGGTGAAATCTTGGGAAGGGTTTCCACTAACAAATTCGGCTTTGTAGAGGATACGTTTTGGGGCCTGCCCTCCATTTTTCAATTGGTAAAATTTTTGTCCTTCGGGAGGGGCTTCTTTCAAATAACCATTAGGGGAGAGCAGGCCACTGGCTCCTTCAAATTCTAAAAATTGACCGTTAAGATAAATCAATCCTTTCTGAATTTTATAACCCTGATCCTCAAGGCTAACCTGGCAGCCACTCATGATAAAGGGGGGCAACCCTTTGTATTGGTCTTCAATAGCCTTGTAAAGTTCTTCCTGCATGATCTTCAAATCATCGAGATGAAGCATGCGGCCTCCGGTTGAGAAATATAGTTTTTTCATGATGCTTTGTGCTGTTGTTTAATGTTCGTTTACTCCTTTTTTTAAAGGCCTGGACCAGTTGGGTGGAAATAGCCAACTCTTTATTTAGTCCCCTTTTGGCTAAATTCCCTTTTTTTATTTAGAGGGATTTATTTAAAAAATTAGGCCCATTGGTGATGATGTATTTGTTAATATTGGAGCTAAAATATCCATCAAGAAATCCTTTTAAAGGACTTCTTTATAGACTTTGTAATCAGTCCTATATAGGTAAAGTGCTACTGTTTTCCTTTTGCCCTTTAGACCTTCATTGGTACGGAAATGAATATCACTCCTAGTGAATGGTTTACTTTTAAGTATCCCTTTATTAAGTTTCCAAAAAGGACATTTGTAGCTTATTTCTTTTGATAGATCCCCTTTTGTTCTCATTAGCCCTACTTTATGTACAATTGAGATGAGTGTTAGTATTTTGAAAAGGGATTGCTGTGAAGACGCTCCTCACAGCAAATCCTTTTATGGTTTTGTCTAACTCCCTAGTTCTAATAGAATATGGGGGCTTCTGCTACTATCTTTTTAGTTCCCTTATTTCCCCTTTGAGTTCTTTGATAAGTGCTGCCTGCCCCTGAAGTTCTTGTCTCAGGGTTTTGATACCTTCAATGAGCAGGGGGGTAAGTTTTTCGTATTTAACGGCTTTGTAGCCATCAGAACGGATAGTGATTACCTCCGGAAAAATCTCTTCTACTTCCTGGGCAAGGAGGCCAATATCTTGCCCTTTGTGCTCCTTTTGTTTCTCGTTCCAAGCGAACTTGTACCCATTTAACCTTTCAATTTTATCCAATGAACCTTCAAGGGGATGTATGTTTTCTTTTAGGTTTTGGTCCGAGAGGATTCCCGCTTGTTGGTTCTCGACCATAGAGCTAAGATGGTAAAAGGATTCTTCTAGTCCGTATTGGTGAAAGGCATTTAGGCCATAATTAAGCCATACTCGAATTCGCTTATAATCGGAAGAAAAGGAATTGTCAATGATAATCCGTATATATCTGCTAGTGTTTCCATTGAATTCACCAGAACTAGTCTGTAGGTTAAAAACGCAGGATGATTGAGAGATGGATTCATTATTAACAAGGGTTTGAATAATCGTCCTTTTGTCAGAAGAAAGCTCTTGAACAGTTACCCTTATTTCATTTGAACAACAAATATTTGTTATAAAAAGGGAATATTGAATTCCATTGTAGGCGTAAGCATCTTGTTGGATTTTAGCTTCTCTATTAATTAGAAGATATCTTCCTGTTTCCGCTTCGTGTTTAGAAGATATTGTACCACTAAGTATTTCCCACCCAAATCCGGAATTAAATTCTCCGGAGCCATTGACTAGCTTATTAGGCATCCAGGTGGTAAGACGAAGGTCCTCGGATTCAGTACTTAGACCTCTTCTGCCCACTTTTCTGGTGAATATATTTTCACTTACATTTAGGTTGCCAATGACTTCTAAAGCTTCAGAGGGTTCAGTAGTACCTATGCCTACATTTCCATTTTGTAGAAAGGTGGCAATGGTTTTTCCAGTGGTGTCTTCATCGATTCTCAATTGTTTTTGGTCATTGGTTGTGGTTGTCCAAAAATTAAAAGAGGCTTGTCCATCTTCATTTTTTATTTGTAAAGCACGTTCATCACCATTTATTTGAACATGAAGTTTGGCATTAGAATCATTGGTTCCAATACCCAAATTGCCATTTGTGGAGAAGAAAAAATTTTTATCCTCATCATTTTTTAATTCCAGGTTTCCTGTCGTATGCTGGATAAGATCCCATTGACTATGTAATGCCCCGGCTGAATTTTTATGAACCAATGAAATCATCTGGTCGGCTTGATCAGATTTTTTTTCTATAATAATATCTTGAGTCTTTAATTCCCCTTTTACATCTAAGGTGGCTTCCGGGCTTTGGTTTGTACCAATTCCCAAGTTTCCATTGATGGCCACATCTTTTTCTAAAAGGGTATTTTCTTTTAATCGAATGGGGTGGGTGGTATAATCCTTATTAAAAAATACTTCAAGGATTCGATCTCCCGGATGCCGGCTTATATTCCAGTTTTGGCTGGTAATAGTGGCTTCAGGCTGAATAATATTTCCCCATTGATTAATTACTACACTATCGGCATGGCTGAATTTCAACTCATCCACTATAGTCCTACTCCCAAAATGTGCCGAACCACTTGCTTTAATGTTTCCTACCACATCTAAGGCCTCATGGGCACTAAAATCTTCCGTATTGTGCCCAATGCTTAAAGCCTGGAATCTTCCCCTTAAAGCATCAAAATAGGTCCTTCCAGGTTGATCTGGCTTTACCTCTATAAACTCTTGCCCGCTTGGTTTGTCGTTGCTCAGTACCGCTTCAAATAAAAGACGTTTGGGAGCTTGTCCACCATTTTTCAGCCGGTAATAATCGATGCGTTGCTCTCCTGAGGAAACAATAAATTTGGGGAAGTTCAACAAATTATGTTGTGCCTTCAATTCCATAAATTGGCCATCCAGATACACCAATCCTTCAGTGATTTGGTGGCCTCCATTACGGCTATCTTCTTCCACCTTACAACCACTCATAATAAAGGGCCCTAATTCTTCATATTGTTTTTCAATGGCCTTATAGGTTTCGTTTTGCATAATCTGAAGGTCGTCCAGATGGAGCATGCGGCCGCCGGTAGAGAAAAAAAGTTTTTTCATCTTTGGAATATTTGGATTTTGAATGAAGGATATGTATTGTTTTAAAAAAAGTTTAAGGCAGGAGGTTTGACCAGAGAATTGTAAAACCCCAATACAAACCCACCTTTTTCCTTATTCCTTTTCATACCCTATTTAAAGGGCTTGTTTTATTGAAATCTACTTTGCCTTTCCTATTTTATTGGAGATTCTTGACCCCTTATTGAAAAAGCTTTTTGTGCAGGTTTTCAAAATTCCCATTTTGTTGAAACAAAAAAAGTTTAATAATGTACCCTAAAGTCACCAATGGAAGTTAACTGTCGGCTATCTACCACATGGTCTTCAATGAAATGGAAACCATAGTCCATGGTAAAGATGACTTGTCCTGCAGGACCGCACTTTTGTTCTTCTGCTTGACGGTCCAGGGGATCAAATAAGGCATCCTGATAAAATTCTTGTAGCAATTGGTGGATTTGAAGGCGTAGATCAAAAAGATCATCTAATGCTTCCGGCGTATCTTGTTTTCCTGCCAAGAATACCCGTAAGGTGGCTTTCCCACTTTGTTGGCGCTCATTTTCTGTGGTATAAGTAATATCTCTGAATTGTAAAGCCACAGCTGGAAGAGACGTTTCATGCTCTAAACCATCGATTATGGATTTCATGTGACCATCATAGAGGCCTAATTGTTGGATGTTTTCCAGAATAGATAATTGGTTTTTAATACTTTCAAATACATTTTTCATTTTTCAAAAGGTTTATGGTTTATTAATTGTTTTGGCCATTGGGAGATAGCTATTGTTTAATCTCTTGGATTATCTTTTAAGGATATATTCATTGAGCTGCCCATCCTTTCTTTATCCTTTTTCTCAAAGTTGTTTTATGGGTGTTTATTGGGTTTAATGATGTTGAGCCCCTTATCTAGCTTTCTTTAATAATTTTTAATAATGTTTCTTATGGAAGTAGAGGTAAGGAAGTACTTTTCCGCCAACTCTTCATAGATCTTCATTACACTCACTTTTGCATGGGGGTTGGATTCTCTGGCTTGTTTATAGAGCTCGTTAAAGTCTTCATTGATGAGGGCATTACGTTTCTTGATGTGGGTTGCTGTCATGATTACTTTCTTTAGCGGTTGATATTATTTTCAATTCAAAAATATGGTAAAGAATGCTGAAATTTTACAAGTTTATGTAAAGGATCAGCATTCTATTGTAAGTGTTCAGCATTATTAAATAAAAATTAGTAATCCTTTGTTTGTTTTTGTATATGTTTGTTTCATGCTGTTAGGGGTTGGCCAACCAATAAGGCAAAAAGGGAGCAAAAGAGTTCCTAACTACTTTCCTTTGGTCAGGATGTTCCAGAGGAAAAACAAAGAAGGCAAAAGGCCTTCTCCTATTTTCTGAAAAAGTATTGGAATAAGAGGTAGAAATTCCTTAGGTGTATGTTGTGAGCATATTAGTAAATATTACACCGTAAGTGTTGAAGGCTTGATCAACCTTAAGCCCTGTAGGTGGTCAATTTCTATTGCACCTGGAGTAGTCCATTGTCCATTCAAAGTATGAATCCATGAGGATTGAGGAACTTGAAAGGTGTTCTTCTATTGAAAGGGCAAAATACTAGGTTTAGGTCCTACTTATTTCACGGACTAGATAGGAAAGCAGGGAAAATTCAATGATCCTTAAGGAAGAGCGGGAATTCCTTAGGAAATACAAGAAAGATGAGAGAAAAATATTTCCCTCTGCAAGATGGCGCAAAAGACCAAGTTGGTCTGAAAGGGAATTATCTACCTTTTTGCCAGAGAGAAAAGATACTAAAGGTGAAGATTATCTCTACAAATAGTAAGACGAGGGACATGAAGCCTTCTAAGGTTTTAACATGGCAAGAATAAGGGAAAAAGGACAAGTAAGGAGAATAATATTCAATATTCTTATAAGCAGGAGTATAAAAGTGCCACCTCTCATGAGCTCAAAATAATGCTAATGAAAGGACATAGGCAAGCGAATAATGATGATGAATTACAGAAGAAGGACATGCTTTCCGGCTCAGTGGAACAAAAGGAGCGCTACACAATGAGAAATAAAAATGGCTCGATGGAATTCCCTGCTGCACTGAAAGCATTCCTCACTTTTGCACATCCTTGTGAAGGGAAAAAGAAAAAAGAAGGGAAATATGCAAATTGATATGCCCAACGAAATAGGATGGAGTGCTACACTAACGGCTATATTATATAATACACTAAGTTGGGTGACAGGGGCCGATACGCATGCCATTTTCACATTTACGCTTTCTTTATTGTCCTTTGTGTATTTGCTCATGCGACTGTACGACAAATACTTGGATATTAAAGAAAAAAGAAAAAAACAAAAAGAAACGAAAGATGCTACACCCTGATCACATTAAAAAGGGATGGAAAACAAGCCTGGCCGGACTAGTAATGGCTATAGGTTCAATAGTTTCAGTTTTCCTGCCCGAATTAGAAATTAGTTGGGCCGAAGTAATGCCAGGTCTTTTATTTAGTATGGTATTATTAGGCATTAAAGATCCTAACGCTAAAAAAGATGAAAGAAAAGCTAAGTAAACATGCTTTGCCTTTGCTATTGGGTGTCCTTTTGGGTATGCTAGTCTATGCTAAATGGATAGGGAAACCGGAAGGGATTTCTATAGGAAGGATTAAAGTAAAGAATTCATCTCAAACCGATATTAAAGACCTAATTAAAGAAAATAACTAATGGCCTTATCAAAAATTAAATTTATAAAGGGAGAAGGAGGACTAGGCAAAACCGCAGCAGGGCAGGATTACATTTCAGCCTTATTGTTCTTTTTGCCTACTGCAGCGGACGAAGAATTAACCAAAGAGGAATATCCCTTTAAGGGATTGACTCAGATCTTCTCTTTGGCCGAAGCTGAAGCTTTACATATTACGGATGCTGAAGAAACTATTTTGGTTGATACAGAAGGCGTAGAAACAGCTCGCTTTGATAACCATTATAAAATGATGCATTATCATATCAGTGAGTATTTTAGAGCCAATCCAAGTGGAAGCTTGTATGTGGGAGCCTATACTGAAGAAATCACCGATGAAGCTTTTGACTTAGGAAAAAATGCAGAACGTTTACGGGATATGCAATTGGCAGCTGAAGGGGCTATCCGTCAGGCAGGAATTTTCTTAGCCGATCGACATACACCTGTAGCGAAGGCAGACATAGCTACCATTGCTTCTACTTTCCAAGGGGTCTGTGACGATTTGGAAGAAAATTACTACATGCCTTTATCTGTACTAGTTTCCCCTGATTTAAAAGCTTTGGGCGATGCTGCTCATAAAAACTTGGAAGACCTAAGTACAGGGGCTTATCCAAAAGTTTCCGTGGTAATTGGACAGGACGCAGAAGGTAAAGCTGCTGAGCTGTTTAAAGAATTTGAATGTTCAGTGACCTGTTTGGGTACAGTGATTGGAACCATCTCTAAAGCAGCCGTACATGAAAACATTGGCTGGGTTAGGAAATTTGATGTGAGTGGTGCGGCTTTGAATACCTTGTCCTTGTCTAATGGAGCACTAGTTAAGAAGATGACTTCTACAGAATTAGAGGCTATAGATAATGCGAATTATATCTTTTTGCAGAAGCATCATGGAGCCAATGGAAGTTATTTCAACGGTTCTTGGACGGCCTCTTCGGGAGACTATGAGAACATCGAATTGAACCGTGTAATTGACAAAGCAATTCGTGGCATCAGAGAAATGATGTTACCTAACCTGAAC
>NZ_SMMB01000187.1 GCF_009711365.1 Xanthovirga aplysinae
TGTATAATCAGCCGATTGATTGTGTAAACAATTGTAAACCAAAAAACAAAATAGATTAATAGATTTATAATTAGTTCTTTCACAAATATTTGAAGTGACATTGAAGTATGCCAACCTTCACTTATCCAAATTAATGGAAATCCGCTCATCACTGTATCCAGTGCATCAGTTGGAAGGACATACCACCATTTCGTAAAAATCGAAAAAGAAATAACAGTTAAAGACAATACTAATTCCCAAATTAATTTCTTCATTATGGTTTTTTCTCAATGACGCACAACGTCTCAGCTATGCCCAGTAAGGGGATTTAAAGCACCAAACCTTCGGGCTTGCACTGAGCCAAATCGTTGATTTGACCTTAAAAATGAAAAATTTAATCAAAACAAATCAACGATTTGGCGGACTTTATTTAAAGCGCCAACCTCTCTATTTAGCAGTTTACCCCTTATTGGGTATAGCTATTGTTGTAAAGCGTTGTTTTGTGTTTTCCTTTATTTAACAAATTAGGATCATAAGCTTCTCGCCTGATATAAATTTTCAAGAGTTCATTTTTAGGCTCTTCATCAATATCTGAATCAAATCCAAATAAAACATTTCGATTAGGTAAAACAATAGGAGTATCAAGA
>NZ_SMMB01000759.1 GCF_009711365.1 Xanthovirga aplysinae
TGCTCAATTAATCAAAATTATATAAAGGTTAAGCTAAAAAGTGCAACACTCTTTCATCCTCCTTCCGTTAATTTTACTGTTGAATATTGGAAGCCCTATTTAGCTTTCATTTTGTATCACATTAAAAGCAAAGATCATGAGTAATATAGCAAACATCAAAAAGGAAACCTTTCCAGTTACAGGAATTAAATGTGGCGGTTGCATGAGCAATGTTGAAGATAAAATAAAGGCGCAGGAGGGTGTGTTAGCAGTAAAGGGAAGTTTGCAAGATAAAACTGTGTACATTGAATTTGATGACACCAAAATTCTTCATGATGGACTTAAAAGAAGTCTGGATGGAACTTCTTATGAATTACAGGTTTAAGTGCCTGAACCTTAATTAATGGGATTAAAGAATTAACATTCCCCTTCCTTTTACTTTAAGGTTGGGGCTTTTTTTTGGAGAATATTGGATTTTATTTTGATTTAGGAATTGCATTAAGTCAAATAAATGAAGATCAGGCCATCATAATAATCAAGATATAGGAAACTTAGACGATCTGGCTTATTCCTAAATTTAATAAATCAAAGGTCCCTATGCTCCAATCGCATAATTGTATAATCCTTAATCGTAATCCTATAACAGAATCTAGGGGTTCGTGCCCTACTTTTGAATTATTAAGCCGTATGAAATAACAGATGCATCGCTTAGTGGTAAAAATAATTCATTTAAAAAGTGTTGATCATGAAAAAAACAGCCAAAAATATTGAGAAAGCCACCTACCCTGTAAAGGGAATGAGCTGTGCGAGCTGCGTGACCACTGTAGAAAATACACTTAAAGCAGAAGAAGGTGTAAAACAAGCGAATGTTAACTTCTCAAATAGTACAGTGTATTTGGAATATGAATCGGTTAAAACTAATGTGAATAAACTCAAAAAAAGTGTCAGTGCAGCCGGTTATGAATTGCAGGTGGAAGCCAGTAAGGAAGATATTGCTAATGAAAAGAAAAAAGAATACTATTTACTTCGACAAAAACTGTTGATAGCTTTTGTATTTGCTATTCCAGTATTTGTAATTGCTATGTTCCTTCCGGAAATCCCATATGAAAACTGGATTATGTTGGGCTTATCAATTCCGGTGGTATTCTATAGTGGTAGGCATTTTTACAGTTCTGCCTGGAAACAGCTTTTACATTTTAAAGCCAATATGGACACTTTGGTAGCCCTAGGTACAGGAATAGCCTTTATTTATAGTTTGTTCACTACGGTCTTTCCTCAATACTTTCTCCAGAATGGTATACAGCCTCACGTCTATTATGAAGCAGCCGTGGTCATTATTGCCCTGATCCTTCTGGGAAATTTACTAGAAGCCAGGGCCAAAGCCAGTACTTCTACAGCAATTGAAAAACTAGTAGGGTTACAGGCCAAAAAAGCACGGGTAGTTCGAGATGGACAGGAAGTAATGCTCGAAATAGAAGAGATTAAGGTAGGGGACAAATTATTGATTCGACCAGGGGAAAAGGTTCCTTTAGATGGAAAACTCGTGGAAGGTTCATCTTATATCGATGAAAGCATGATCACCGGAGAGCCTGAGGCTGTTGAAAAGAAGATGGGAGACGAGATTGTTGGAGGTACTGTAAATGGTTCTGGTAGTTTTTATATGCTGGTAGAAAAGATTGGTAGCGAAACCATGCTGGCCAGAATTATTCAACTGGTACAAGAAGCTCAGGGCTCCAAAGCACCTGTGCAAAAATTGGTGGATAAAATCGCCGGTATATTTGTACCATTGGTTGTAGGGATTGCCATTTTGAGTGCTGCCGTTTGGTTTTTTGTTGGCCCTGAACCTGCTTTTACAAATGCCATGGTAATTGCAGTAACTATTTTGGTGATTGCCTGTCCCTGTGCACTGGGATTAGCAACCCCTACCGCCATTACTGTAGGAATTGGAAAAGCAGCAAAAAATGGTGTGCTAATTAAGGATGCACAGGCCCTGGAACACATCAGCAAAATAGACACCCTTTTGGTGGACAAAACTGGAACATTGACAAAAGGTAAGCCAGAAGTGACGGATTTCATTTTGGATAATGGTTTGGAAGATGGACAATTAGTAAAAAAACTAATTTTCTCAATGGAATCCCGCTCAGAGCATCCTTTGGCAGAAGCCATTACCACTTATTTAGATCAAATAGAGGGAATTAAAGAGAATGGAAGCCTGGAACACTTTGAGAATGTATCGGGAAAAGGGGTAAAAGCCATTTATGAGGGTAAGCACTATTTTCTAGGTAGTCCGGGCATGATGAAAGACCAAAAAGTGGAATGGAGCCCTTATTTGGAGAAAGAACTTGAACGTTTAAGTGGGGAAGGAAAAACCCTGGTGGCCTTTGGCAATAACCAAAAAGGGCTAGCACTTTTGGCTTTGGAAGATACTTTGCGATCAGATGCTAAATTCACCATTGCTTCTTTACACAATAAAGGAATTAAAGTGGTGATGTTGACCGGTGATCATTACAAAACAGCCGAGAAAGTAGCAACAGCAACAGGAATTGACGGTTTTTATGCTGAAGTTCTTCCCGAAGATAAGGCCAATTATGTAAAAGAATTCCAGCAAAAAGGTCAGTTGGTAGGCATGGTCGGAGATGGAATTAACGATGCTCCGGCTCTGGCACAGGCAGATGTAGGTATAGCCATGGCCACAGGTACCGATATTGCTATGGAAAGTGCGGATATGACTATTCTCCATGGGGATTTGCAGCGAATTGATAAAGCCATAAAGGTTTCACAGCAAACAGTAAAAACTATACGTGAAAATTTATTTTGGGCCTTTATTTATAACCTTATCTGTATTCCGATAGCTGCAGGGCTTTTGTATCCAATTAATGGATTTCTTTTAAATCCAATGATTGCCGGAGCAGCTATGTCCTTTAGTTCAGTATCTGTAGTCTTGAATAGTTTGCGACTTAAAGTAAGTCGACTGTAGTAAAATCATTTTTAGGCCTGAATAATTGGTAATTGGTCCTTTTAAATCTTCAGGAAATATTTATTCAAATTTTCAGGAGGTTTAAAAAGACCTTTTATTTTAACAAGCGATATTATTTCTTAAGAACTCTACCAATTGCCCTAATTATTTAAATAGGGGGCTTTTGGCTGTGTTGGAACACGAGAAATAGCTTCTCGCCCAATATTAAGTAAGTCAGGCATATGGGTAGCGCCCAACAAACTCTTATCCTTTCTTTTCGATACTGATGAGCAATGAAAACCTTTCCATCCAATTTCCATTGATTGAAAACGTGAAGTTAGAAAATATTTTAGATGTGAAGTATCGCACTCACCTGGATTGATCCTATAGGAAGGATTTTTTATGTGTCGGTAGGTTATACCTTTTTAAAAGGAGAAGTAAATCATTGAATTAGGAAATGTAATGTCCAAAAAATTGAGGAAATGCTGTTAAATGTATGGAATATGAAATGACATGTGTAGAAGAGCATTTTTTCTCTTTATTTTGAAGAGGGGATTTGCCTAAGTAATTGTGGTAGTGGGACTAAACCTTTACTTAAGAAATCAGTATTTCCTTTTTGTTTTTAGGCTGTCCAAGAGGGAAAGAAAGGATTTCTGCAATTGTAAGATTTTTAATTTATGAGGATTAAATTCTTTTTAAGTTTTTTTGTGATTTTTTAATAAAATAGGTGTTTTTGATTAAAGGAATTTCTTAATTAGAGTCCCGTTATTTTTAAGCCAAAACATTTCG
>NZ_SMMB01000621.1 GCF_009711365.1 Xanthovirga aplysinae
AAAGCTACTTTTTGAGCATATATCTTTTGGAATTGATCAGGGACAAAAGACCGCTTTGGTGGGAATAAATGGATCTGGCAAATCTACACTACTTAAAATAATTGCAGGTGAAGAAACCGCCGAGGAGGGAAAAGTATCTTTTCGCAAAGATATACGTGTGGCTTTTCTGGGACAAAATCCTCATTTCGAAGAAAATGAAACAGTAAGAGAATGGATATTTTCCAGTGATAATGAGGCCTTGTCAGTTATCAAGGAATATGAATATCATTTGGAAAGAGCAAACGACCCTGAATCTCAGAAAAAGTTAGAACAATTGATTGAAAAAATAGATCAATTGAACGCCTGGGATTATGAATCTCAAATAAAACAAATTCTTGGTCAACTCAATATTTACCAATTAGAAAGAACGGTAAATTCTCTTTCAGGGGGACAACGTAAACGAGTTGCGCTGGCAAGAACTCTAATCGAAAAACCAGACTTTCTCATCCTTGATGAGCCTACTAACCATTTAGATATTGAAACCATTGAATGGTTAGAAAATTATCTGGCTACTCAAAACATGAGCCTTCTATTGGTAACACACGATCGGTTTTTTCTGGAGCGGGTTACCAACGACATCATTGAATTAGATCAGGGAAAAACTTTCCGCTACAAAGGAAACTATAGTTACTTCCTGGATAAAAAAGCTGAACGCATGGAACAGGAAGCCGCCGAGGTCGAAAAAGCACGGAACCTGATGCGTAAAGAACAAGAGTGGATCAGACGACAACCCAAAGCAAGGGGTACCAAAGCCAAATACCGTATCGAAGCTTTTCAAGAACTCAAATCTAAAGCCAGCAAAAAAATTGAAAAAGCTGAACTGGACATAAATGTGCGTATGAGCCGTCAAGGAAAGAAAATCCTTGAAGTGGAACACCTGAAAAAGTCCTTCGATGAGAAAACCATAATCAGTGATTTTTCCTATATATTTAAACGAAAAGAAAGAATAGGCATTATTGGACCTAATGGAGCTGGAAAATCTACTTTTCTTAACCTTTTGACGGGTAAAACTACCGCAGATAATGGGCTGATCACTTCCGGAATCACCACAAAATTTGGTTATTACACACAAGCTGAATTAGAATACAAAGAAGATCAAAGAGTAATTGACCTAATTAAGGAAATAGCAGAAGTGGTTGAATTAGGGGATGGTAATACGGTTTCTGCTTCTCAATTTCTAGAACATTTTCTTTTCCCTCCTGAGATGCAATACAGCCCTATTTCCAAACTTAGTGGGGGGGAAAAAAAACGTCTCCAATTAATGAAAGTGTTGGTCACCAGTCCAAACTTTTTAATTTTGGACGAACCAACCAATGACCTGGACTTGATTACCCTTGAAGTTTTAGAAGACTTCCTTGAAAATTTTAACGGCTGTTTATTGCTCGTATCCCATGATCGTTATTTTATGGACCGTCTTGTGGATCATTCTTTTGTATTTGAAGGAAATGGCCAAATTAAGGATTATCCTGGTAATTACACCCACTATCGGCAGCTGAAAGCGGAGAAGGAAAAAAAGCAAAAAGAGAAAGAACAAACACAACAAATCAAAAACGAAAAACCAAAGGATAAGCCAAAAGGAGAAAAACGCAAATTAAGCTATAAGGAGCAAAGGGAATTTGAGCAAATAGAGGGTGAACTAGAAAAGTTAGAAATAAAAAAAGCTGAACTGGAAGAAAAACTAAATGCAGGAAGCGAAAACTATGAAGAACTTTCTTCTTGGGGAAAGGAATTAGAAGATACTAATCAACTCATTGAAGAAAAAAGCGACCGTTGGTTGGAGTTATCCGAATTTGCTTAGCCAAAAAAAATGTGAAGCCTATAACTTCACATTTTTTGTTTTTGCATTCTTTAAATAGAACGTTCTTCCAGAACCCCACACCAACAATCCTAATAAATGGCAAGGGGATCTCAAAGGTTGACCTATTCAGTCTTTATAAATAGTAATTAAAACCTATTAAGGATTAATCTAATCATTTCATCTACCACCTCACCGGCATTTTCAACAAACTCATTAGTTATTCGATTCGCCACAATGGCATTTACACTTAACATTTCATGATCCAGCAGACGAGCCATGGCATAATAACCGGCAGTTTCCATTTCAAAATTTGTTATTCGAAAATCCTGGTCTAACCTAAATTGATTGAGATTCTGAATAAGATCTGGCAGATTTAACGGTAAACGTAATATTCGACCTTGTGGGGCATAAAAACCAGGACATGTCACTGTATTTCCAATAATCATCCCTTCCCCAAATTGTTCTTTCAAATGTTGTGAACCTTTCACGCAATAAGGTTTAAATGGCAACTTGGCACTTCTTTCTAAACTATCAGCAACCTTCTTTTCAAAGTCATTGGATTTCAATTGATAAAAGTACATCAAAGTATCCAGACCTATTCCATAGTCCGATGCCAATAAACTTCCATTAGGTATATCCGGTTGCAGAGCTCCAGAAGTTCCTGCTCGGACAATATTTAACTTACGTTTTTCTTCTTTAATTGTCCGGTTTTCCAAATCTATACTTGCCAGGGCATCAAGCTCAGTAAAAAGAATCTCCACATTATCTGTCCCCATTCCACTACTTATGGCCGTAATCCTTTTTCCTTGAAATGTACCTGTATGGGTTACAAATTCCCTTTTCTCTTTTTGAAGTTCAATTGTATCAAAATATTTACTTACTTCTTTTACTCTAGAGGGATCTCCCACCACTATGATATTATCTGAAATTTCTTCAGGAGTTAAACCTAAATGATAAATACTTCCATCCTGGTTCAGGA
>NZ_SMMB01000859.1 GCF_009711365.1 Xanthovirga aplysinae
GTCGCTCTACCAACTGAGCTACGCCCGCTTATTGTGACACAAAGGTAGTAAGATTAGGCTTAACTGCAAATCTTAATTTTCAAGAAAAAGGTCCTCTAAGTGTTTGTGGGTCCATTTTTCATTGGTAGTCAGTGATTTTCAATATGAAAATAATTTTAAAAAAAATCTAAAACCAGATCGCATTGCTAAAATATATGGACCATGGATAGAGTATATAAACATTCATCACACTCTTTCATTGATTTTCTCTAAACTTTGGTTTTTACCTTACTCCAAGATTTTAATTGCCAATATACTCTTCCGGTACTAATATGATTTCCTTTTGTGTCATGTGCTTCAACTTCACAGCATATTTCTGTCTTTTCACTATTTTCCAGAGGAGAAATAACGTTTTCATTTAACCATTGGTTAGAGAGAGAAAACTTAGCATATATATCCATCTTTCCTTGGTAATGGTAGTCCATTTCCAATTTTTTAAGGATGATCCTGTATTTTTTCGAATCCAGGTAGGTCATTAAAGCCAGACCGGTTGTTAGTTCCGATAGGGTGGCCAAAGCACAAGCATGGATTCCCCTTAAGTGGTTCATGTTGGACTTTTTGTAAGGAAGCTTAAGTTTTAGTGAGTTATCGTCAATTTCTACCACCTTGAAAGAATGTGACTTATTGAAAGGTACCAATCGGCTCAGCCCTACATTGAGGAGCCATAGATAAAAGCGGGAATTTTTTGCTTTTTGTGCAATTTCACCAGGGTTCATCATTGAATTATTTTAAAAATGGAAAAATACTCTGCATGCATAACATTGTAAGTTTAGCGAATGTTGATAAACAATGCAAGAAGACCCATGTTTTAATGACGATTAGGTTCTATATTAATTGTTTTTAGACTTTTCGTCTTATTTCTTTTCTTGCCGTTTTGATAGGTTTAGTTAAATTGGGTCCCTATTTGAGATAAAAGAAGAAAATGATGCTAAGTTATTGGGAGAAGAACTCATTTATTCAGTATGATTATATCATAATTGGTGGTGGAATAGTTGGACTATCAGCAGCTATTGAGTTAAAGGACAAGCTTCCTGATGTTTCAGTTTTGGTGATTGAAAGAGGGTTATTTCCTTCTGGAGCAAGTACCAAAAATGCAGGTTTTGCCTGTTTTGGGAGTCTTACGGAACTGCTTTCTGATTTTAATACGATGGGAGAGGAGGCTACTTTAGAGCTTGTTTCGGAAAGGTGGAAAGGACTTCAAATTCTTCGTAAAAGATTGGGAGATCGTAATATTGGATTTCAATCCAATGGAGGGTATGAACTAATCCGTGGTCAAGAAAAAAAATACCTAGAAGAACTTGATCGATTAAATGAGCTCCTTTGGCCTGTCTTTAATGCTTTGGTTTTTGAAGAACGTCCAGAGTTGATTTCAGATTTTGGATTTAACGGGAAACAGGTAGAAAGTGTAGTGTATAACCAATTTGAAGGTCAAATTGACACCGGCCTGATGATGCGTAACTTAATTGAGTATGCCCAATCGAAAGGAATCAATATCCTAACAGGAGCTGAGGTTACGGGTTTCGAAGAGGAAGAAGCGGCGGTTAAGGTTTTTGTGAAAAATCCTTTTTCGCAGGAGGGAGTTATTTTTTCTGCCTCAAAATTGGCCATTTGTACCAATGCTTTTGCTAAACAATTGGTGCCGGAAGCGGACCTTCAACCGGGTAGAGGGATTGTAGTAGCGACTAAACCTATTGATGGATTAAAGTTCAAGGGAGTGTTTCATTATGATGAGGGCTACTTCTATTTTCGAAATCACGGAAACCGGGTTATATTAGGCGGAGGGAGAAATCTAGATTTTGAAAAGGAGGCTACAACTTCTTTCAGTATTAATAAAGAGATTCAAAACCATTTAAAACAGCAACTTGAAGAGGTAATTTTGCCAGACCAAGATTTTGAGGTGGAACATACTTGGTCGGGGATTATGGCGTTTGGAAAGGAGAAAAAACCCATCTTAAAACCATATTCGGACCGTATTGTACTTGGAATTAGGTTAGGTGGTATGGGAGTGGCTATCGGTAGTAATGTCGGAGTGAAAATTGCCTCCCAATTGGTGGATTAAGGCCGTCCTTCAGCTTAAAGGTACCAAATGTTGTTTGAATATCCCATACCTCTTGATTGTATACTATTTTTTAATGAAATCGATTGCAGAGGATTTGGAAACCATGTTGTGATTTTTTGAAAGGAGTGAAACTTTTTTTACCTTTCCTTTTTGAATAAAGTTTTTTACAAGGAAAATATGAGTTTTAAGAAAAGAAAACCCACGTTGGTCGAAGCGCTTATTCCGGTGGTCTTCCTTATTGGTTTGTTGATTGTTAATGTTCAAGTTTTTGGGGATGAGGCACTTTCGGGCTCAAATCAGATTGTATTGATTCTCTCCGCTGCGATAGCTGTTTTGGTTGCAATTCGCATGGGAGCAAAGTGGGAAGATTTGCAAGATGGTATAATTAAAAGTATTAGTTCGGCTATGCCCTCCATCTTGATTTTATTGATGATCGGAGCATTGGCAGGAACCTGGATGATAAGTGGAGTGGTACCAGCCATGATTTATTATGGTCTTCAAATTCTTAATCCTACCATATTTCTATTCGCTGCCTGTGTGGTGAGCGCCGTAGTTTCTTTAGCCACAGGTAGCTCATGGTCTACTATAGCTACTATTGGAGTAGCATTATTGGGTATTGGCCAGGCTTTGGGGATTTCAGAAGGAATGATTGCGGGAGCGGTGATTTCCGGTGCTTACTTTGGTGACAAAATGTCTCCACTTTCCGATACAACCAACCTAGCTCCGGCCATGGCGGGTACCGATTTATTTACTCATATACGATACATGGTATACACCACTGTTCCTTCTATTGGGATTACCTTAATAATCTTTTTGGGAATTGGTTTTTTTCAAAGCAGTAGCGGATCGGTGCATGATATTGATGTAGTGTTAGCCTCCATTGAAAAATCATTTAATATTACTCCCTGGCTATTTTTAGTGCCAGCTATTGTTATTTTCCTAATCGTGAAAAAAGTTCCTGCTCTACCCGCTTTGTTGTTAGGTTCTCTTTTGGGTGGCGTATTTGCCCTGATTTTCCAGCCACATATAGTGGAAATTGTTTCTGGTGTAGATGGAAGCTCTTTAAAGTCTTCCTATGTGGGGATTATGAAGGCTATTTACACGGATGTTAGTGTTACCACTGATAATGCAATGGTGAATGACTTACTTTCTACCAGTGGAATGTCAGGGATGATGGGTACCATTTGGTTAATTCTTTGTGCCATGATGTTTGGTGGAGTGATGGAAGGAAGTGGTATGTTGGAAAGATTATCTGAGGAGGTAATAAAGAAGGCGCATTCAGCAGGTTCTCTGATTGCTTCTACAGCAGTAACATGTGGATTTTTTAATGTAACGGCTTCCGATCAATATTTAGCAATTGTAGTGCCGGGAAGGATGTATGCCAAGGCGTTTAGAGAAAAGGGTTTGGCTCCAGAGAACTTAAGCCGGGCTTTGGAAGATTCGGGTACGGTAACTTCTGTTTTGGTACCATGGAATACTTGTGGAGCAGCTCAATCCACCGTTCTTGGGGTTGCAACAGTAGCTTATTTGCCTTATTGCTTTTTTAACATTATTAGCCCAATTATGACCATTATCTTTGGTGCCTTTAATATTAAAATCAGAAGTCTGAGGGAGGATCAGACTGGAAAAAAGCCTGAACTAAAAAATGCCTTAGTAGGTGTTGAATAATTAGTCAAGATAAATGTGGTAAGGAAAGCACAAATTTTTGGATTTGTGCTTTTTTCATTTAGAGTGTGCCGAAAAGGTTGTCTTTTGTTGTTTATTGTAAATTTTCAACCTCCAAATTCCAGTTGTTTCGATTTATATTAGAATTAAGGCTAGAATTTCTATCGGTTTATGGTTTTCGACGGTCATGAAATATAAAATAACGTATAACTAAACGGGTATTAAAAGGTAAGAGTGGAAAGGAAATTTTTGTATTTGGCAAAAGAGGAAATGGAGGGAACTGGTTTCCCCAAATAATCTTTTATATTTGTTCCCTTATAATAATTTGAGCTATGTTTTCAAAGGAAATTAGCAGGGAGGAATTAAATGAACTGCCCTTGTCGGGATACAAGGGCAAGGTAGTGATCGTAAACCGAAAGGATCAATTTCAAAATGCTTTATCTGAGATCCATGAACATAAAATAGTGGGTTTTGATACGGAAACCCGTCCCACCTTTCGAAAAGGACAACCTCGACATCCCGTAGCTTTGTTGCAAGTGGCTATACCGGACAAGGTATTTTTATTTCGACTCAACCAATTGGGCTTTGGAAGGGAATTAGGTCAATATTTTGGTAATTCTGGTATAAAAAAAGTGGGCATTGGGACTCGGGACGATATTATTGATCTACAAAAATTACATGCTTTTGAGCCTTCTTCAATAGTTGACCTTAATCATGTGGCCAAAGAATTAGAAGTTAAAAATGCCGGGGCCCGCAAACTATCGGCTATTTTTTTGGGTATTCGAATTTCCAAAAGCGCCCAAATTTCGAATTGGGAAAATGAGCAACTGTCTGAAAAACAAGTACGTTACGCCGCCACTGATGCGTGGATTTGTTTGGAAATTTATAGAAAACTAGCCTTTAAGGGGTATATTTGATAAAAATGAAAAGTGAGTGGTAGATACGGAAGATTTTACATCTCCCAAA
Organism: Xanthovirga aplysinae; assembly: GCF_009711365.1. Classification (GTDB taxonomy): domain Bacteria; phylum Bacteroidota; class Bacteroidia; order Cytophagales; family Cyclobacteriaceae; genus Xanthovirga; species Xanthovirga aplysinae. Next base: position 4,730 of record NZ_SMMB01000859.1, read on the forward strand.
TGAAAGTCCCCAACCTTACCAAAATTGTCATTTCTCTTTTCTAAAGAAACCCGAAGAAAAAAATCCCACAGAATTCTATTTTTT
>NZ_SMMB01000668.1 GCF_009711365.1 Xanthovirga aplysinae
GACAGATTATAGATAAAGTCCTATAACCTGTCTTTGGTGGGTATTCTTATCAAATGATTATTTTTGGTTATTATTGGGTCTCAACAGTTGACTCCTCCATCTCAACTGCCGATTCTATATCCCAGTCTCCATTTATCATCCGATGGATATAGCAATTATCCGCTTGTTTTAATAATTCATGTTTCTGTTCTTCCGTAATATCACCCTCAATTTTTAAGGCTACTTGCACGTGGGTAGAAAGTTTTCCATTTTCTTCCCGCTTTACGGTTTGTTCCAATTGGGCATCCACATCCCTAATGTCCCATTTCTTTTGGCGGGCAATGTAGCGAACCGTTGCCACTTTACACATGGCCAGACCAGCTAAAACTAATTCTCCCGGTGCCAAACCCAGGTCTGTACCCTTACTTTTGATAGGCTCATCTCCTATAATGGTGTGTTTCCCATTGGTTATGATCGATTGGTACCCCGTGGGGAGGTTCTTTATATTAATCTTTGTAGCCATAACTATACAGTTTTTGTTGACAATTCATCAGCTAAAGGAAAGTCAATAGGAAGATCCGTTAGATTGTTAATAAAGTTGCTTATGGTTTTATCCCCTATAAGCATGACCACATCTATTAAATTGGCCTCATTATAACCTTGGTTGAAGAAGGCCTCTTTTAGTTCTTCACTTACTTTCCCTTTGTTTTCTACTGCAGCGGCAGTCAATTTTACCAGTGCATCTAATTTTCTATCGAAGGAGGCTGATCCACTTCGAAGTTCTAATATTTGATCTTCACTAAACCCATTCATCTTACCCAGAGCAGTGTGGGCTGATTGGCAATAGCGACAATCATTGATCTGACTAGTGACTAGATTGATCACTTCTTTTTCCTTCGCACTTAAGGTACTCTTTCGGTTGTTAAGAGATAAATAATCGGCCAAAGCAGTCTCATTTTTCGCATAATAAGCATATAAATTTGGAACAAAGCCTATGCCTTTTTTAAGGTTATCAAAAATGGCCTGATTACTTTTGCTAACTTCTTCTCTTGTTGGGACTTTAAAATTTGCCATGACTTTTTATGATTAGTTTTTTAATTAAATTAACAATACAAATATGGACCATATTGAAGCCGGATGGTTAGGTAAAAATTCCTGAAGAGTTGGCAATTTTTCCTCTGCATGAGATTTTTTCTTTTTTGAGGAGGGATTAGAATCGTGTTGTTTGAATAGGAGTATAGAAAAGGGAGGTAAACCTTAAGGATTTTCGTCTTTTATTTTTCTCTTTAATTTCTTTTTAATCTATTTAGGATACCTTTCTACACGGTGAATACAAAAAAAGTGCTAACCTGTTGATTAGCACTTTGAAGATTTGTTTCTCCTTAGAAAATGGATCTAAAAAAAGTTCCTTCAATAGTTTTAGAGTTTTTTCAAAAGCTTTACTACCTCTTCGGTAGAAAAAACATGGCTGGCAATCATTCGAAAGTTAATTAAAGCCGCTTCGTATGCATTCATACCAGGTAAAATAGCCCCAGCTGTAGCATCTTTGACCACAGATACTTCAAACCCTTCTTCCACCAAATCCCTCATATGGGACTCTGTACATAAATTGGCAGACATACCCGCTAGTATCACTTTGTTAAAACCGTGTTTTCGGAGTTGCAAGGCTAGATCATTAGATTCAGGTCCATAGATTTTATGTGGATTGGTAACAATCACATTACCTTCATTAATATACTTTTTGTATTTATCTAACCAGTCTGCACCTGAGCCCTCAAAGCCTTGGGTGGACAAGGCATCTGTCCTGTCAAACATTTTGATGTTATGCATGAGGGTTTCTAAAGCACCCTCTATTTTCCAGGTATGATCATGTGGATAGTAATAGTGAGGGGAAACAAAAACAGTGATGTTCTTTTGTTTAGCCACCTTGAATAAAGCTTCAATATGGGCCACTGTATTGTTTTCTTGTACACTTTCACCTACCACTCCCCAGGCGACCCCATTTGGGCTTAAGAAATCATTTTGAGGATCGGTGATGACAATAGCTGTATTACTATCTATTGTAAAACCAGGATCGGGTAGTTGGGCAAAAACAGTTGTAAAGGCTGTAAATAGTCCTGCTATTAACATCATTGAATTTTTCATCTTGTCTAGTTTAAAAGTCATCATTAAATTAACATTACAAAGATGAAGAGTAGGAGGTGGGGGTGGGTAGGAAACATTTCCCTATCAGTTGGCAATTATTCCCTATTCTTTTTCAAATGAGATTTCCGTTATCTTTCGCTTTTGCTTGTTTGCACATTGATGCTGGCATGAAATAAAAAAATGCTACTTTGAGAACTAGGATTTACTTTAAAGTTATTAATTAGCTTTTATTTAGAGGTTCTCTTTCCTTATTTCATTAAATCTTTATTCACATCTGAATCTTTCACTTTTTCAATCGCATTATTTCTAAATTCCTTGGGAGAAACACCCTCTCTTTTCTTGAAAAAACGACTGAAGGTTTGTACATCCTCATAGCCAATGGTGTAAGCAATTTCCTTTATGGGCATATTTGTATAATGTAATAACCTGCGGCCTTCAAGTGCTTTTCGATCCTGTATATATTGAAGTGGGCTTTTGGTGCCTACCTTGGAGAAAACATTGGAGAGTGTTTTTGCGGATTTGTTTAACAATTCAGCATATTCGGCCACTGTATGCTTTGTTTTAAAATATTTTTCCACTAGAAAGTTAAAGTCTCTAATGATATCCACATCAGCCTTTTCAGCTGGATAGTGTGCTTGGTTTTTGTATAATCGGGTGCTGAGGATTAAATATCTTTTCAGCATCATTTGCAGCATATCGATTTGCAAGTTGTCGTCTGACTGCATTTCGATGGTAAACATATTCCAAAGGGTATCAAATTTTTCGAGTTCAGCTTCAGGGATTTGGATAACAGGTAGTTGTGAAGCTCCAAAAAACAAAACCCCTTTACAACCCACTTCCCCATCATGGTCTAGAATGCAGTAAAAAGGTCGATTAAACCGTAAAAAACGTAAGGGTCCTGCTTTGTTTACTTTAACTCGATGAAACTCTGTTAAAAAAACGATTTCATTGGTAGTGAAAATATAATCTTTACCGTCAATAGTAAGTTCATTTTGGTCAGAAA
>NZ_SMMB01000937.1 GCF_009711365.1 Xanthovirga aplysinae
CTACTTCGACTAAAGGAAGAGTTAAAAAAAATTGTTCATTCTTTTAGTTCTGATCGAATTGGATTAATTATTTTTTCTTCAGATGCTTTCCTGCAGTGTCCATTGACCTATGATCAAAGCGCCTTAAATCTATTTATTGAAACACTAAATTCAAACCTTGTTCCCAACACCGGAACGGATTTTGCTCCCCCCTTAAAACTTGCTTTAACTAAATTAAGTAATGAGGAAAGCTCATTAAGTCGATCGACTTCTAAAGCCATAATTTTAATTAGCGATGGAGAAGATTTTGGGGGTGAATCAGAGAAAGTTGCCGGACAAATCAAACAAAGTGGGATCAAACTTTTTACTTTGGGAATTGGAACAGAGGGGGGAAGCAGAATTCTCACTTCCACGGGCTATAAAAAAGACAAAAGTGGTAAGGAAGTTGTCACCAAACTGGATGCAAGAGTGCTTAAACGATTGGCCATTAATACCGATGGACGCTACTTTGAAATTAGCGACCAGCAAAACGACACAGACAGACTGATCAATACTATTAGTAATATTGAAGGGGAAATCCGGGAAAGCCGAAAAATGGATGTTGAGACTAATAAGTACATGTATTTTCTATTTTTTGCCCTTATCCTTATTCTCATTGATTTGCTAACCAACGTAAAAGTACTAAGAATATGAATATTTTTTATGGTCTTCTGGCTATAGTATTTTGGCAAGGGGGAATCAATGACATTGCCAAAATCAACAAATTAAAAACCAAAGCTGAGGAAGCCTTTGTGGCAGAAAATTACAAAGAAGCTATTAAAACCTACGAATACCTAACAGATTCTTTAGATGTAAAAGACGATGATAATCTTTGGTTAAACCTGTCCAATGCTTATTATCACAATTCCCAAAACGATAAGGCAAAAAACATCTATCAAAGGCTAACCACAAGCGAAAACCAGGAGGTCCGATCCTTGAGTTATCAACAGTTGGGTGTGTTGGCATTTAAAGATGAAAAAGAACAAGAGTCTTTGCAACATTTTAAAGAATCACTAAAGGCGAATCCTAATAATGAAGAAGCTCGTTATAATTATGAGCTCATAAAGAAATATCTTAATAAACAACAACAAGAGCAGGAGGAGCAACAGCAAGAAGACAAAATTGAACCTTCTGACTTCGCCAAAAGGCTAAAGGAAAAAGCAGATTCCCTTGTAGCTGCAAAAAGGTATCAAGAGGCCGTTCAATTGATGGAAAATGGCTTAAAGATTGATGAAACCGTAGCTGCCTACAACGATTTCATTCAACGAACCAAAATCATCGTTACTATTGATCAATAAGATACACTGATGAAAAAACTTTTTATTGCAATATTATTTCTTTTCCTAGGACAATTGACTCTTGCCCAGACCTCAGCTGGAGAATTGGCTTTTCACAAAGCCGCTAATCAATACATACAGGGCAATAGTTCACAGGCAAAACAAACAGTTTATCAGGGATTAAAGGAAGATCCAGATAATAAGAAGCTCAGAGACCTACTCAAAAGATTGGAAGAGCAAAACCAACAGAATCAACAGCAAAAACAAGAACAAGAAAAACAGGAGGAGCAAGAGAAGCAAGAGAAGCAAGAACAAGAACAACAACAGGATCAGCAACAGAACCAGGACCAACAGAATCAACAGCAGGACCAGGAGCAACAACAAGACCAGGAAGGACAAGATCAACAGGAAAAACAAGAGCAGCAGCAAGAGGAAGAACAAGGTCAAAAAGACCAGCAGGAACAACAACAGCAGGAAAAAGAACAAGGAGAGCAAGACCAGCAAGAACAACAGCAAGAAAATGAGCAAGAAGCTGCCCAAAAAGGAGAAGAGGAAAATCAACAACCCCTATCCACCTCTGAAGAATTAGAAAAAATTAATATGACAGAGGAGAAAGCAAAAATGATATTGGACGCGATGAAGAACAGTGAAGTTCAATATATCCAACAGAATAAAAGAAAATCGAAACAAAAGGCGGATCCTAAAAAGCCCGATTGGTAAAAAGCCTTAAAAGGGGTTATTTGAAAAAAGTCCAGGAATTTTGAGAAACTAATTTTAGTTCAGAGACAAAAACTCTTTCCTTTGGGGTTTGTTTAAATTCTTTGTTTTAAGCGAAAATCTTTAAACAAGCTCCAAAAGAAAAAATCTTAATAATTGTACATTTTTCTACAGAGAAGAGTTTCTCTCAAAAAACCTAAAACAAGAATAAGCAAAACACAACATTAACCACCTGAAAAACAAAAAATCAGACCATCCTCTCAATAAAAAAATAGATTATAAGACTTTTAAAAGATATACTAACTTCGGTATTCTTTTCTTCAAATTTCCCCCTTTTGGTACTCTGCAAATGCAAGAACGAAATATGACAGTTAATAAAATAACCTCTGGAACTCAAATGAATCCTATTTCCAAATAAAACATGTACATACTTTTTATTTGAGGATGAGTCTAAGCGATAGAGACGTAATATTTTACGTCTCTATCCCATTAGTTCTCTCCTATCTCGAATTAACAAAATTCGAATTCTTCCAAATTTAAATAAAAGGGAATTATCCCTATTTTCTTAAATCGGATGTGCAGCAAAATTAATTTACAAGTAACAAGGACCTAAAAAAGATTTTCAAATCCCCTATTTCTTCACCGTTCGCCCCTCTTTTTTAATCTTCTTAAACTTTTGAGTAGCCGAAGAACTTATTGTTCGTCCGAAATAAATTGCATTAAAGAATAAGCGATTGGTACCATACCAGAATGCCCTAAAATTAGGGTTATCAGCCAGAGCAATTATTTTCCCTCTTCCTTGACTGTGAATTGTGGCTGCTGCAGCACCAGATATTATAGCTGCATTCTCCTTAGAGATATAACCACTCAACAGAGGATCTTGACTGTAGATCATAGGCGTGGCATAAGCATTGGAAGTAGGTGCAGCAAATAAAGTATCATTCTTAAAGACAGGCAAGCTCTTTGAAGAATAACCATACCCCAAGGGATGAGTAGGATCAATACTTACCTGAAAAATTGTACCCCCAATTACCTGGGCTCCCTTAGCCTTTTCAAGGTCAGCATAAGTCTTCATTACATAAACAGAGTCCTTTTCCTTGGTTTTCCACTTGAGGCTTAAAAACTTTTTATCCTTTAGCCATTTAACTGCCCGTTTCATGGCAACTAAATTTCCACCCTTATTTAACCAATCTCTTAATTTTCCTTGGGCTTTTTCATTCATTCCCTTATAGGAACCATCCACCATAACTAAAGTATTGTATCGACTTATATCAACAGATGAAAAATAGGATAGGTCCAACAAGGTCACCTCAGTTTCAAATCGCTCCGCCAATAAATGCCAAACTTCTCCTGCATCATAAGCTCGAACACCGCTTCCAATTAGTAAGCCAATTTTAGGTTTACTGATAGCTGCAAAACTTCTGCTACCCAAATCAATCCCCTCTGGAGTTAACCCTGAAGTAATACCATATACATCCAAACCATTTTCCTTGGTTACATTCTCCAGGAATTTAAAGATCCCTTCGGCGTCCATCTTCTGATTAGCCACCGGTAACAGGATATCCCCCTCTTTAAAAGAATGTACTCCGTCTTCCAGTGAAACTGAAAAAGGTTTGGTGGCCACTTTTGCCCTTAATCCAGTAGTAAGCAATTTATTTAATAGTTTAGGAGCATAATAGTTACCCCATCTAAATACATAAGCATACTCACTTTTTCCTCCCACTACCTGACCCTTAACCACTGGAACAGACATTAAAGGATCTCCCAATTTTAAACGGGACAAAGCCTTTTGGTTCAATTCGGCATATTCAAGATTAAAGGCTAATGGTAAAGTCCAACCCGATACATCATAAAAAAGACTATCTGTAAACTCTGTTCGTTTTTCAAAAATCCCATGAATCAGACGATATTGAGCTTGATTTAGAGGCACAGCATAAGCTTTTCCTGCTTCAAAATCCCTGTTCTTATAGCTAAAAGCCCCTTTCAATTCCCGAACTTCTATTTTGTGTTGAAGAAGAATAGCATTAAAGGCCTGTAATTTGGATAAATCGCTGGCCCCAAATAAATATGCTTTCACAGGATCTTTACTGCTTAAATTCAGGGCAGAAGTGTAAAAATCTCTCTGATATTCCAAAAACTCCTTCCTAAGAGAAACCGCTGATTGCAAAGTAGAAAGGGCTGTGGTAAGTTGATTTTTAATCGTAAAAGGAAATGCTAATTTCCCATTAACTGTTTCGATCAAATGGCCTTGAGATCCACCCTGTTCGAATAAAATACCAACAGTTCCATTTACATCAGGATAGGTCGATCCTTTTCCGTAATAAAAATCATCAAAACTCTCTTCACTGTAATATAGAGAGCCAATTTTGTCTAGAGCTTCTGAATGGAACTTGGCCATCTTATGGGTCAAATCAACATTTTTTTTAGGAGTAAGGGGATGAGTACGAGAAGGAATTCCTGGCTGAAAAAAGAAAGTAGAATTAGCGCCCATTTCATGATGATCGGTAAGAATATTGGGTTTCCATTCGTGAAACTTTCTAATTCTTGCTTGACTTTCAGGGTGCTGAACAGGCAACCAATCCCGATTCAAGTCAAACCAGTAATGATTGGTTCTACCAGCAGGCCAGCCTTCTCGGTGATCTCGATTATTAGGATCAGCCACAGGATGAGGGCTTTTATACATATTGGCCCATTGGGCAAATCGACCTAACCCATCAGGGTTTAAACTTGGATCAATTAAAATAATTGCATTATCCAATTTTTCCTCAATCTCAGGTCCCTGTGCTGCTGCTAAATAATAAGCATATAAAAGAGAAGCATTAGTCCCACTAGGTTCATTTCCATGAACACTGAAACCCTGATACAACACCACAGGCATGGAAGAAATATCCAAATCGGATGATTTTGCGGGATCAGTTAGTTGAACATGTTTTTTCTTTAGTTCATCCAGTTCATTATGATTTTGAGATGAAGTGACTATTGCTAAAATAATAGGCCTATCCTCATAAGTTTTTCCATGTTCTTCCAAAATCACCCGATCAGAACTGCCAGCTAAAGCCCGAAAATAAGCCAAAACCTGATCAGGCCGAACGTGCCATTTTCCTACCTGATACCCCAACACCTCTTCAGGTGTAGGTACATTTGGATCATAAGTAACATCGATGGGAAGATAATACTTTTGCTCTATGGCATTTTGCGCCGGCAAATGGCTACTCATAAAACAAAAAAATAAAAGTAGCGTAAAAATACCCTTCATTTTTTAATAGACTTAATGGTTAAAAAAACAATAAAAAAGCAAAATATCACCTTAAAATTTACAATTCAAATCCAAAACAGTTTTTCAGTTATAACACACCCATAACAGTAATCGATAGCTATCAAGTTAGTGCTTTCCTTTACAATAAACTAGATCAAATCAAATGTTAAGGTTAAGCCCATTAATATAATAGCTGATATTTAATCCCTCCTTATTTCGGAAAAACTAATAACTACTAACTTTCAAACCCTAAAGCAGCACAAACAAAAATTACTTGAATTCCCCTTTTTCTTTTATTATACTGCAAGTTCAAAGTTTTAAAAATCGATTTCAATTACCTTAAATTTCTCAATCTTTTAAAACCTTTTTTTACTACAAATG
>NZ_SMMB01000639.1 GCF_009711365.1 Xanthovirga aplysinae
ATGTTATTTGAAGATGTTCTTTTGGGTAAGGTGAGGGGTTTTGGAATAGAAGAATAATTTTAAATATTGATTGTTTAATTTTTTAAATAATAGGTAATTATTAGAATGGTGAAAAATATTTTGTTTTTACTAAGGAATTAGATAAAAAAATATTTAAAAAATCATATATTTAATTATGAATTACTGAATTTTTTAGAATAAACAGGTATCTACTTATTTGTAATTTATAAACCATTTTTTTAACTATGTATAATATTTTTGTAGTTTATTTTTCTTGAAAATATAATATGAGATTTTTATTTGTTATTCTTTTTTTGGGGATAGCTTATAATAGTTTTTCACAGGGGTTACAGTTGGAGAAGAAGGGGAATTCAGCTAATCAAGGATCTGCTGGGAAAAAGAAGAATAAAAATAGTCCCTATGAGAAAAATGTAAGTGAGGAAATGATCGAAATTGATGGTCTCATTATCGATCAAACGATGAGCAGAGCGGGAAGGGAATTTTATCAGGTTTTTTATACAAGTTGGGCGCCTCCAAGGGGAGCGAGAAATTACGAAGTGAGGATTACAGAAAAGCCTGTTCCAGGTAGAGGAACTAGAGTAATTGTCAAAGTGAATTCAGATCTGGTGTTTATTCGAAATTTGCAGCCTAGATATGAAATAGTGAAGCAAACGGCCAATCAGGCTGTGGGATTTGTTAGAAATTTTTTGGTTCGTAAAATGGAAATGGCACAGGTACTGGCAGAAGGTGATTTGCAAGGGGATGGTATTTAATTATTTGAGAGGGTTTTTTAGATCATATATATTTTTTCAAAATTAAATAATGATGAATAAATCAGTTATTGTTTTTTTGATTGGGTTGTTGAGTGGCATTTGTTCTTTGAAAGTACAAGCTCAGGATTTTGTTTACAAACCTATTAATCCTGCTTTTGGGGGAGAAGTTTTTAATTACCAATGGCTGCAGAGTTCTGCCACTGCCCAGAATTCTCATGAAGAGGAAAAAGAGGCTGGAGAGGAAGAAGGACTTTTTGATGATTTTTCTGAATCCTTAAAGCGCCAATTATTAAATACCCTTTCGCGAGAGTTAACTAGTTCTCAGTTTGGAGAAGATGGATTGGAAGTGGGGTCTTATAATTTGGGAGGACTGGATGTAGATATTGCTGAAAGTTTGGAAGGAACTGTGATTACTATTTTTGATCGGGCATCAGGTAGTGAGACTACTGTGGTTGTTCCTTATTACTGAGCATAGGAACAGTTGAAAAACAAAGGAATTTAAAGTAATTTTTTAACGAACTGATGAATAAATCTTTTTCCATATACAGGTCATTTCTATTGTTAATTGGGGTTATCTTCTTTCAAACAAGTTGTACTTCCTATCTTTATCAGCCAATGATGCCAACGGGGGCTCAATTGGGAAGTGAGACCAAACAATTTAGGTCCTTGAAAGCCCTACCTGAACCAGAAAATAAGATTGTGGTGGCAGTGTATAATTTTAGGGATCAGACGGGACAATATAAACCTTCTGAGGTGGGAGCCAGTTGGTCGACAGCCGTTACTCAAGGGGCAACCTCAATTTTAATGCGCGCCTTGGAAAAATCAGGGTGGTTTACACCAATTGAAAGAGAGGGACTTTCAAATTTATTAAATGAACGAAAAATCATTCGCTCTACCCGGGCTAATTTTGCCCAGGCCAATGATGAAAAGGCACAAGCTCTTCCCCCTCTTTTGTATGCCGGTGTGGTATTGGAAGGAGGAATTATTTCTTACGATGCAAATGTGTTAACTGGAGGTGCTGGTGTTCGTTATTTGGGTATTGGTGCATCAGGACAATACCGACAAGACCGGGTGACTATTTATCTTCGAGCTGTTTCTACCAAAAATGGAAAGGTACTAAAGACTGTCTACACCTCTAAGAATATTCTTTCAAAAAAAATTGATGGTGGGGTGTTTAAGTTTGTGGATGTAAAAGATATTCTTGAGGCAGAAAGTGGATATACCTATAATGAACCCGCTACTTTGGCGGTGACGGCAGCGATTGAAAAGGCTGTAGAGGCAATGGTAGTTGAAGGGGTTGAAGAGGGACTATGGAAACTAAAAAATGAAGAAGACAGAACTTCAGTTGCAATAAAACAGTATAGGCAGGAAAAAGTCCAAATGGAGAATACTGATTTGCTTGGAAGGGTGATTCAGCCTCGTCGTGCTCGTTTTGGTGTTGGTATGTATGGTGGTGCGGCTCTATTTGCGGGAGATTATTCAAATGCCATTTTACAACCGGTAGGGGAACTATCTCTGTTATATGGCTTGGGAAGGTCCTTCGCCGCTACTTTTTCCCTGGGACAGGGGCGATTTGCCAATAAAGGGATGAAAGCTCAGACTTTTAGTTACATTGAATTTGGGGGAATTTATAGGGTCTATCCCATGGATGCTTATACCCCATATTTTAAAGCTGGTTTTGGGGTTACCAATGTGGAACCGAAATTTGATTTAAAAGAACTGGATCATTGGTATCAACATACCTCGGGAGAAGTGGGAATGGAATTTTTGCTAAACAAGCGGATGGGGTTGAATACTGGCGTAAGTTATAATTATATCTTTAGCGATAAGGTGGATGGGTTGGAACAGGGAAAATACAAAGATTATTTTTGGAGAGGAAAAATAGGCTTGAATATATACTTTATTAAATAATAGTGAGAGGATTAGGAATCCCTTAATTAAAAAGACCAACTTCATAAATGAAGCTGGTCTTTTTAATTAGAGCTGATTTAGATTTTTTGTTTTTAGGTGAAAAGAAATGAGGAAATTGTAAGGCTAGATAAGGCGTTTTTTGAGCGTCTAACATGGGGTTACGGACGAAAAAAGCAACACAATGTAGCTTTTCAAAGGCTATTTGGAACAAAAAGAAAATTTCTTCCTTTGCTTAGAGAATGAGGAGAAGTCTACCTCTTGTCA
>NZ_SMMB01000062.1 GCF_009711365.1 Xanthovirga aplysinae
GGCCATTTACACCAACAATGCTGAGCGAATACGCATAGATAATGTCGGTAATGTAGGAATTGGTACAACAAACCCCTCCATAGACTTAGCCATTGGAGACAGTAACACGGGTTTGCAGCAGCAGGGGGATAACAAACTGGCCATTTACACTAACAATACTGAGCGTATACGCGTGGACAATGGTGGTAATGTAGGCATAGGGAAAACCGCACCCACAGAAAAGCTTGATGTTGCCGGAAAAATCAAAGCCGATGGTGTGGTCCTT
>NZ_SMMB01000279.1:0-230 GCF_009711365.1 Xanthovirga aplysinae
GAAGTTATGATCATTGTTATTGCCCATGATGAAGTTGTTATCTTCGTTCCTATTACTTTCCCCACCCATTAAAGCTACATCAATCTGGAAGTTTCCATCATTGCGATCTCCTTCAATAATATTATTATCGATTACGGAGTTATCATCTCCAATAATTCCAATGAATTTCCCCTGACGATTCCAATCATTGTTATTCCCAACAATCCGGTTATTACCCTGAATGACATTTT
>NZ_SMMB01000279.1:529-970 GCF_009711365.1 Xanthovirga aplysinae
AATTATTTGCATCTGTAAGATCTATTTGGAAGGGATCACCTATTTCGTTAACACTCCCATTAATATTAATCCAGGCTCCCTGATAATTATCATCATTATTATTACCAACAATCAGGTTAGTAAAACTCATAACATTGGAGTTCCCATCTTGATAAGCCCGAATTCTCAGCACATTATCATCATTTCTGTTCCCTATAATGGCATTATTAGTTATTATTTCATTAGAGACACCTTGCTGATCGGCATAAAAATCAAAATTATTGTCATCGTTGTTTACTCCCCCACTCACTGTAATCACATTTGCACCTTGGATAATATTAGATTCACCATCCTGATGTGCATGAAAATTCATGCTATTATCATCATTATTATTACCAACAATTTGGTTGATATTCCTAATGGTATTACCTACCCCATTTTGATTGGCATCAAAATCCTGTA